>CAYOIL010000125.1:0-11199 GCA_964403985.1 uncultured Saprospiraceae bacterium | reverse complement strand
CTATATAGGTGTTTTAATAGATGACTTAGTAAATAAAGGTACTGATGAGCCTTACAGAATGTTTACATCTAGGGCTGAATATAGAATTCTTCTTCGCCAAGATAATGCAGACTTACGACTAACTCCTCTTGCTAAAAACATAGGCATGAACGGGCTAGAAAAAAGAGTAGCACGAATGGAGAAAAAACAAGAAGATGTAAATGCTGTAAAAAGATTATTAGAAAAAACAAGTGTGCACCCAGATGCAATAAATCCATTACTAGAAAGCAAAAATTCTTCTTCGCTTAAACAAAAAGTAAAATTAGAATCTGTTCTAGGCCGACCTAATATTTCTCTTGATGACCTCAGAAGTGTCCTTCCAGAAGTAAATCAAGAATTATCAAAAATGGATCAAGAAGCAACTAAAATTGCAGAAATTAACATGAAGTATGCTGGTTACATTTCCAAGGAACAGGAAATGGTAAATAAGATGAATAGACTTGAATCGGTTAAACTAAAATCAGATATCGATTACCATAAACTAGTTTCACTTTCAAGCGAGGCAAGAGAAAAGCTAACACAAATTCAACCGATGACAATTGGCCAAGCCTCTAGAATAAGTGGTGTTTCTCCATCGGATGTATCTGTATTGTTAGTACACATGGGAAGATAAATTATGTCTAAAATACATTTTTCTATTTTATTTCTTTTCCTTGTTATATCTTCTTGTATAGGACTTAAATCAATTGATTCTAAGGATATTGAAGGAGTCTTCTCCTTCAAATCAATGGAATCAATTGAGCTATTAAAACTGAAAGAAGATCAGACATTCACATACTACACCTTTTACTCAAAAAACAATAGTTCTTCACAAGACTCTTGTAAAGGATCATTTTCTATTTATAATAAATCGATATTATTATCGCCTGTAGAATCGGAGTCCTCTTCCTGTACAAATATTATTAGCCCATCTGTTTTAGGACCAGATGCTATAAATCTAGAATTAAGAATTGTAAACAAAAATCATATTCGTATTGGTTACAAAAACGGATATCAACGACCATTTAAGAGAGTTAAATGATTTCAATTGGATTAACATTTCCTTAATAAATTAGTCTTTAAACCAAAAGAAAAGAACCTAGTCATAATAATAACCAAAATAAATTCTTATGAAATCATCAGTTAGTTTATTGTTTATTATTGCCACTTTTCTTGTCTCTACCTCTTTCACAAGTACAACTCATAAAATAGGAGATTGGACTAAATTAGGAGCAAAGGTAGTTTCTTATAAACTGGATCAAGATGTGATTAGAGTTGGTTCAAATGATGGACGTTTTACAAAACTTAAAGTCTATGTATCGGGAGGTAATCTAAATATGCATAAAATGATTGTGGAATATGGAAATGGGTCAAAAGATGTAATACAACTTAAGCACAATTTCAGAAAAGGAACGGATACTCGGATTATAGATCTTGATGGTAAAAAAAGAGTAATAAAAGATATTACCTTTTTTTATGACACAAAGAATAAATCAAGAAAAAAAGCTAAGGTCCATGTCTTTGGAAAGAGGTAAAACATAAAAGGAGCTCGTTGAATAACGAGCTCCTTTTATGTTTTATCTTTTACTATTTCCAGAATAAGATTCATTTCATATCCCCGAGAAATACAATAGGAAATCAATTTCTGCTTTCTTTTAAACTCATTTAAATCAGAATAATCAATCATCTTTTTATCTATTATATCTGAAAGTGTATTGTAATATTCTTCAGCATCAATTTCTTTCATAGCCTTTCGCATACAATAATCAGAAATATCATGTTGCTTAAGATGTTGTTTAATCTTAATTCTGCCCCACTTTTTCATTCTAAATTTCCCCCTCGCAAATGAACATGCAAATCGAGATTCATCTAAATACTTTTCTTTTATCAAATCACTCATTATCTCTTCTAAATCATCTCCATACACCTCAAGTTTTAGCAACTTAGTCCTAACCTCACGATGACTTCTGTCTTGATAAGCGCAATAATGCTTAAGCTTATTTAGTGCGATTTCTTTCGAGTAATTCACATTCATTTATATATGTATTAAAGTGCTCTTCAATTTTCAATGATGGATCATGTTGTACAGAATGCCATCCACATTCTATCGCCGCCATCACATTCTCAATCGTATCATCTATGAAAATAGTTTCAGAAGGGTTCAAATTTTCTAAGGATATAACTTTATTATAAATTTCATGATCAGGTTTACGCATTCCCAAATCATGAGAATAATAAACCTTATCGAAAAAAGACTCCCAGTCCTGCTTTCTAATATTGTGTTTTTTCTCTAACTTATTAATTAAGAACTTTTGGATATGAATAACATTGGTATTGCTTAATAAGAATAAATTATATTTCTTTTTAATCTCAACTAGAAAAGGGAAAATCTCAGGACGCACTTCTAATAAAATACTATTAAAAGCTTTAATTATTTTTCCAGCATCAATATCCCCTCCTCGTAAACTCTGAATTTTCCAAATAAACCCCTCAATTGAAACCTCATTTTTTTCAATCTTTTGAAGATTGCCACCGATAATTTCCCCTATATTTTCTTTAGTAATCTCTTGTCCTATTAAATCACTAAACTGCCTATACATTTCTGCATAATCGAGATCAATAATAATACCACCCAGATCAAGGACAACATTTTTTATTTTCATTATTATTAAATTTTAATATGGAGTAAACAATACTAATATTCCTTAATTACAACATTAATCATTTACTGCCTATTCACATATTTACATCCATTCCTTTGTAGACGATTCAGCTATATACAAAGCATAATCTCTCAACTTTTGGGCTTGACCCAATGGAATATAGGGTAAATTTGTTGAACCTGCCGCAGTATGGATTGTCAAATTAGCAATATCATATCTTCTTTGATAAATAGATTGAATAAGTTCTATGGATTGAACTTTGTACCAAGGAATGATCTCATTATAATCACCATACACCCCTTTTTTTCTTTTCAAAAACTTATCATTAATTAAAAATCCAGACTTTTTCCATTGAACATACCGTATAATACTAAAATAAATAAAGTATAAAATTGAAATAATTACCAGTAATTTCAAACCTAAATATATACCGAATGCTACTCCACACATCGAAGGTAGCATAATAAAATATATAAAAGTCCTTATGAAAAAATGCTTGCTAATGCCAAAGCTTAGCATTTTTTCATTTATTTCGTCACCATATAAATAGGCCAAAACCTGGTCGACATTTTTTATATCCATTATCGGAACACTCAATGACTTATTCCTATCTCCTTCTACACTTTTTGCCTGTTTAAAATAAATAATAAATATCCCAAAAATACGTCTTAATGGGTTGTCTCCCCATGCAACTTTTTGAATTTTATTATCCGGTGCTGAGTACTCTTTTCTATTTAATAAACCAGAAAATATCTTAAAGCCGCTACGCATTCTTTCAAATCGTAAATTGTAATATTTTAAACTGGTTCGAATCAAACTAATCGTAACAAAAAGTAAAAGCAATGCGATAAAGCTTCCTATAAATAAAACAATATCTAGATTAATTCCTTCAATATTCTTTTCAATCTCATCCTCTATCTTAAAACCGAAATCATTAGATAAACTAAAAAAGTAACCTAAAACAGCGATCAACCAACCTCCCGCTTTTAAATGATTTTCTGTAATTCCTACTTTTAATAAATCACCAATAGATAAATTAAAAAGAGGTGCACCACTTTCAATTCTAGGAACACTTTCTACTTCATCGAATTTATTTTCACTAATTTCTCTTGAAGACTTATTATCTAAAATATGCTCTCTTAATTGCTCAGCAATATCTTTATCTAATGCATCAAATGAAAATTCTTTTTTTGAGGATCCTGCAGTATCAACTTCTACTTTGTATTTTCCAAAAATTTGTAGTAAAATGTTCTGTTCAAAATTTACCGTTTGGATCCTTTCAAATGGAATATTTAATTTAGTTTTTTTGAAAACTCCTTTTTCAATATATAGCTCATTATTCTCGATCCGGAAATAGAAACGATAATAAGATAATATAGCCATTACAAATACAATTATTGAAACAACTGCAATCACAACATATGCATACAATGCTCTATTATCCTTAGCTCCAAAAATAAATACTGCAATTATTGGAAGAGCTCCCCTTACAATTACTTTGTAAAATTTAACAATCAATAAAATAATTGCCACAATTGATTGTCTGGTATTTATGGAAAAATCATATTTATTCTGATTCGTCATCAAATACTTTTTTTAATCTACATCTTCTGCCTTCTTCAATATAAACTGCTTCATTTTTAACGCATCATCATGAAGCAAGCCTGGAATACTTAAATCTGACCTACTTCCTCCTGCTGTATATATTTTTAATTTGGCCAAATTAAAATTTCGTTCAATTAAATCTTGAGCAACTTCACAATGCTGAACTCTGTTAAATGGTATATGTACTCTTTTTCGAAAAATTAAACCTGTGCGGTAAATAATATCTTTCTCACGCATCACATATCCTTTCCACTTAAACCCAAAATATATAATTGCAACTATCAGAATATAAATCAATGCCATACCTAGAAAAACATATTCTAAATAACTTTCCGAAAGCTCTTTCTTAGAGTTTATAGCATAGATTCCTGCGATTATTAATCCACACATAAAAAAATAAAGTAAAGATGTTGTTACTAAATTAACCCCCAAATATTTCTTTACAATTGGACGAAAAGTGATTTCTTCCGCTTTTGGTATGGAATCAAAATCAATAGGTAAGTTACTAAATGAATTCATTAATTTTCGTTTGAACAAGCATTATAAACACTTTCTAATATAGATCTTGCTTTCTTTAAATTTTTGACATCTTCTTTTATAAAGATGAGAAAATTTCTGGATTGCTTTAAAGAAATACCTTTTCTTACTCCTTGCTTTCCAACATAAGCTAATATATTCTGAAAGAACTTAGTTTCATAAAAACTTGATTGCGGATTTAAGACAAAATAACCTCTTAGTTTTCGCCCTTTCAGACTCAGCCTCTCGAATCCCATTTGTTTACATAACCATCGTAATCGAAGACCATCAAATAACTCATTTACTTGTTTAGGAATAGGACCAAATCTATCTATTAATTTTGTTTTATATGCCAGTATTTCTTCTTCTGTTTTAATTCGATCAAGTTCTGTATATAAATTCAATCTTTCTTGAATTACACTTACATAATCATCGGGAATTAGCATTTCAACTTCAGTTTCTATTTCAACATCGCGAACATAATCCCTTTTCTTTTCAACTTCATCTTTAAACAATTCTTTGAATTGACTTTCTTTTAATTCTTGAATAGCCTCTTCTAAAATCTTTTGATACGTTTCATAACCAATATCTGAAATAAATCCACTTTGCTCCCCTCCCAATAAATTTCCTGCTCCTCTAATATCTAAGTCGCGCATAGCAATATTAAATCCGCTTCCTAAATCACTAAAATCTTCTAATGTTTTTAATCTTTTTCTTGCATCTTGTGTAAGTACAGAAAGAGGCGGTGCAAATAAATAACAAAAGGCTTTTCTATTGGATCGACCTACCCTTCCTCTTAACTGGTGTAAATCACTTAGTCCAAAATGATGTGCATTATTAATAATAATTGTATTTGCATTAGGAATATCCAGCCCTGTTTCAATAATATTAGTACTTACAAGAACATCAAATTTTTTATCAATAAAAGATAAAAGTGTTTTTTCTAAATCTTTGGATTCCATTTGGCCATGAGCCATTTTTATATTAATATCGGGGCACAATCTCTGGATCATAGCCGTAATATCTGCTAATGATTTAACTCTATTATGTACAAAAAATACTTGGCCTCCTCTATTTATTTCATAATAAATAGCATCTTTAATTAATTCTTCATGAATAACCCTTCGTTCCGTATGTATTGGCTGACGATTAGGGGGAGGAGTCCTCATAATGGATAGATCTCTGGCAGCCATTAATGAAAATTGTAACGTCCGAGGAATTGGAGTTGCTGTTAAAACTAAAGTGTCCACATTTACCTTAATTCCTCTTAATTTTTCTTTTGCCGCTACACCAAACTTCTGTTCTTCATCAATAATTAATAATCCTAAATCTTTAAAACCTACTTTTTTATTTAATAGTCCATGCGTTCCTATTACAACATCTATTTTGCCTTCTTTTAAGTCAGCAAAAACTTGATTTTTTTCTTTTGTAGTTCGGAATCTATTTATATAATCAACGCTTACACCAAAACTTTCTAAACGCTCACTAAATGTTTTGAAATGTTGTAAAGCTAAAATAGTTGTTGGCACTAAAACGGCAACTTGCTTTCCTGCAACTGCCGCTTTAAAAGTCGCTCGAATTGCGATTTCTGTTTTTCCAAAACCAACATCTCCACAAATTAATCGATCCATTGGATATTCTTTCATCATATCCTCTTTCACATCTTGTGTCGCAATTACTTGATCTGGAGTGTCCTCAAATAAGAAAGATGCTTCAAGTTCATTCTGTAAATAACCATCAGGAGGAAATGCAAAACCTGGGCTTGCTTTTCTTTTGGCGTAAAGCCGTATTAATTCTTTTGCAATATCCTTAACACGCTTCTTTGTTTTCCTTTTTAATGCTTTCCAAGCATCTCCACCTATTTTAGAGAGCGGCGGAGCCGTTCCATCTTTTCCTACATACTTACTTACTTTATGAAGGGAATTTATGCTGACATAAAGTACATCATTGTTCTTATAAAATATTCGCAGCGATTCCTGAACGTGCCCATTAATATTAATTTTTTCAAGTCCTGAATATCGGCCTATACCGTGATCAATGTGTGTAATAAAGTCTCCAGGTTGCAATTCCCTTAGCATTTTAAGATTGATTGCTTGTTCCTTAGTAAAGCCTTTTCGTAATTTATACTTATGGAATCTCTCAAAAATTTGGTGATCAGTATAAATAGCAACTTTTAATTGGTGATCAATAAACCCAGCATGTAAACCTTTATTAATTGGAATGAATTTCACATTAGCATCAAGGTCTTCGAAAATACTATAGAAACGCTCAATTTGTCGAGTATTTTCTGTGAAAATATAATTGGTATACCCTTTTTTAGATTTACTATTTAAATCATCAATTAATAACGTAAAGTTTTTATTAAAATTCGGTTGCGGACTTACGTCAAAAGAATTTATTTCGACTCCATTAATAAACGAAAAAGCGGTGGAAGGTTTTTTATAAAATAGAATATTATACCTTTTAAGATCTTCTACAATATCCTTTGGAAAAATAAACGATCGTTTATTTAGAGCTTGTTTAAGTTCATCGTCTTGTGGTAAAAATGTAGTCGAAAACTCTTGTGCTCTTTCAAAACATTTTTGAACCTGATCAAGAAAAAACGCGTCGTCTTGAATCCAAACAACAGAATCTTCAGGAAGAATTTCAAGAATTGACACTTTTTCATCTTGACTAAACTCACTGTTTACATTCGGAATTATTGACACTTTTTTAATTGCCCTAATTGATAATTGAGTGGAAGGATTAAACGTTCTTATTGATTCAATTTCCTCATCGAATAATTCAATTCTATATGGCCATTCACTTCCGTATGAAAAAATATCTATAATTCCACCTCTAATAGAAAACTGACCGGGTTCATATACAAAATCAACACGCTTAAATCCATATCCGACCATCAACTCTATTGTTGTATCAATGTCAAGATTTTCTTCTGTCTCAAGCATTATTTTCTTTTCACTTAAAACTAGAGGAGAAACTACTTTTTCAAAGAGAGCTTCTGGATAGGTAATAATAATACGAGGGAGGCTTCCGCCCAAAACTATTTTATTAATGACCTCCGTTCGTTGAAGAACATTATTTGAATTCAGCTCTTCAAAATACATAGGCCGTTTAAAAGAGTCTGGAAAAAATTGAATTGACATTTTTTCGAATAGGTTCGCTACTGAATTCTGAAAATATGCAGCTTGCTCTTTGTCATTAGCAATATATAAATTGGTAAGTGGAAATTTTTTGTATAGAGCCCTTAGGACAAAGGTATCTTGGGCGCCTTTTGATCCTTGCAATAAAAGACGTTGTTGATTTTTTTGCAGTAACTCTGTTAATTGCTTAACATAATCACTCTCCTCATACTGCTCAATTAAGGCACTCAATTCAATCACAGTCCAAAGGTATTAAGGAAGTACGTGAATAGGAAATAAAAAGAAGATTAATAAATGAAATGTGAAAATCATCTCCTTACACTTACAAATTGTCACAAATAATTGTTTTGTTGTTTAGTTTGTGATAATGTTCTTCGTGCTTTTTAAAGCCTTTATGGTATAATTTATAAAGCTCAATGCTTTCAAAGCCATTGTCTGAAAAAATAAAAATTTCTCTCTTTTGTGATTTGTTTTTAATGATAACTTTTTCAACATTTTGATTGTCTTCAAGACCAAGCAATTTGTTTTTTGCGTATTTTATAGGGTTTTGATTATAGTACATTTTTATCGCAATCTCATCATCTTCGTTTTTGGTAAATTCTTTAGGTACATTCTTTTCTAAATATTTAATGTAAAAATCGTCTTGACTAAGAGAGATCTCTATTACTTGAATGTTAGGAAATCCAAAAAAATTGGTTACAATAGAAAAAATTAAAACCAGAAAAGAACCAATTATAATAAAAGAAGTTATCTCCGTTTCTGTAAAAATATTATACACATATAGTAAACAGATAGTGATTACAAAAGGATATAGAGTACTCTTGATCATATCCTTTTTTCTTTCTTCATAAAAATCCAATGGCTTTTTAGTCATATGGAAAATTTTATCTTGAATATCTTTCATGGTAACCAATATTAAACATAGGTACTATTTTATAAAAAATATAAGATTGTAATCCACAATCCATATAAATCTAAACATAATTCCTAATGTTGCATTTCTTGTTTATAAATAATTTGATATGAAAATCCTAAGTTACAACATCAATGGAATAAGAGCTGCTTTAAAGAAAGGTTTAGTAGATTTTATTAAAGATAAAGATCCAGACATTGTTTGTTTCCAAGAAACAAAATGTCAAGACGGTCAAGTTGATTTAAAAGAATTTGAAGACTTAGGATATAGTGCCTATTGGCATAGTGCACAAAAAAAAGGCTACAGTGGTGTTTTGACTCTTTCGAAGTTAGCTGTTTCAAATGTAGTTATAGGAATAGGACATGAGGAAATTGACAATGAAGGAAGAGTTCTAAGAACTGATATAGGAGACTGGAGTATTTTCAATTGTTATTTTCCTAGTGGGTCATCAAGTGAAGAAAGACATGAATTTAAACTACAATTCTTGGAAGCATTTAAACCATTTATGGATGGAATTAAGAAAAAAAATGAAAAAATAATTATCGTCGGCGATTACAATATCGTACATAAAGACATAGACATTCACAATCCTAAAAAAACAGATAATCGATCAGGTTGTAGACCAGAAGAAAAAGAGTGGATGAATGAATTTTTCAATAGTGGGTTTACAGATTCTTATCGCTTTTTACATCCTGAAGAAGTCGAATATAGTTGGTGGTCATATCGAGCAGGATCTAGGGACAGAAACAAAGGTTGGAGAATAGATTATATTGTTGTAAGTGAGGAGCAGAAAAACAAAATACACTCATTTAATCACTTCAAAGATGACAAGCATAGTGATCATTGTGGCTTAATGCTTGAAATTAAGGCATAATCATAGCCATTTTCAATTAATGTTTAAATATTTTACTAATACAATTAGTAGTAATTCATTTATCAGCTTGAACAATATCCTTTCTCATATTAAACCTTCCTTGAACTTTCGCTTTCATTACTTGTTATAAAAATAGTAATATTATTGTCGCTTAATAAAAGTTTTAGTAAGGTGAATAATTAGTTAATTAAGCGATTTGCAAAGCATAAATTATTGTTAACAGAAAAATCGTAAATTATGAAATTCAATCTTATTTTTTTCTTGTGCTTATCTTCTGTTTCAGTTGTATTTTCCCAAGATAATTCTGTAAATGAGGCAAAACATTTCATTAGTACTGGTAATTTCCAAGAAGCAGTTGACCTTCTAGATGTTTATATTCAAGATCATCCTGATGATACTTATGCATATATTACTCGTGCAATAGCTAATGGAAGTATGGGTAGAATAAATAATAAAACCCAAGATCTTAAATATGCAAAGTTCTTGAATCCATATGCTCAGCTTTATATTAATGATAATTATCGGTCAATTCTATATGAAAAGAAAAGCTATGATTATAATTTTTCAGACTTATCTGCTGACTTTAATAAGAGTCCAGTAGAATACAATTATTACAAAGACTATTTAGATAGAGTTATTGAAATGCATTCTCAAGATTCGCTTTTAACCGAAGCCATTTTATCTCTTAATAAAAATGAAGTTGAAACGACTGAGTCTATACTTAAAAAGATTCAACCGAGTTCTAATATCAATCATATAATCAGTGATATTAAAGGATTAATTGAATTAAAAAAGAACAATACACTCCAAGCTATTGAATATTTTACTAGCTCTATAAATGAAGATCCTTCATTTTCTTTAGCCTATCATAATAGAGCAATTGCATATAAACAATTAGGTGAATTTGAAAAAGCTAAGAATGATTTGTATAATGCTTTGGCTTTAAATGAAAACATTTCAATTTTCTATTTCACTCTAGCTAAAATTAGTGAAATCGTAGATGACAATGAAGAGGCTGAGAAAAATTATTCTATGGCTTTGGATATAAATCCAGACTATCTTGAGGCAAGAACTAATTATTCATTACTACAAAAAACATTAGGAAATTATAAAGAAGCTATACAAGATCTTGGTAGTATTATTTTACAAGAAGATGAAAGTGCAAAAATTAATTACATCAAAGGAGGAATACATTTCACATATGGAGAGTACGAAAAGTCAATAGAAGAATTTGATACGTATTTAGACCTTTATCCTGAAGACGATAGCGCAATTTTCAACAAAGGGCTCGCAAAGATATTAATGGGAAAAAAAGAGGAAGGCTGTGAAGAAGTTTTAAAAAGTTTAGATAATAATCCAGAGGAGAATAGAGAAGAGATTTATAGCGCTTTTTGTAAGGAATAAATACTGAATGTGTCTAGTCCTAAATAACTGATACAGATTATTAAGGATTAAAAATATTAATTA
>CAYOIL010000124.1:4359-11317 GCA_964403985.1 uncultured Saprospiraceae bacterium | reverse complement strand
ATCCTTCTATAACTTCACTTTCTATATCTACCCAGTAGGCTAATCTGTCATACACTTGGTCTTCTTCGAAATAATGCAAAGCCATTTTAACAAAAATATGTCCATGTTTAGCTTCACTAGCCCACAATACCTTATAAAATCGCTTTAACTCTGCATCCTCTAATGCTTCACTCACTAAACGAAATCGCTCAGCTCCTCTAGTTTCAACAACTGATGCAATTAACAATCGATCAAGAAATCTTTCCATTATTCCACTGTGACACTTTTTGATTAGAGCTTGCACATACGGATCACCTCCTATTGAATGGTTTAGAGGAATTCCTCTCTTTTCCATGATTTTATATACTTGTTGAAAATGCTCTAATTCTTCAATTCCTGTTTCGATTAACTCAGGTAATATTTCTTTACGATCTGGGTACTTAGCCACAAAACTCATAGCCATTGAAGATGCTTTTCGTTCACAATCCGCGTGATCTTGTAAAAACGAATCAAAATCTGCCATCACTGCATCAATCCACTCTTGTTTACTAGGTACTTTTATATCTAAATTTAATTTCATTTTCTCTTTTTATTTGGGCTTAAAGCCCAAAGTTAATAGAACTCAAAAGTACACTTTAGATTTTTTATTTTAAACTCCGAACAAAAAATGTTCTTTTACTATAATTAGAAAACAAAAATTTATACATTTGGATTATTCAATTACAAACTCAAACATTTACCAGCTATGGCAAAATCGAATAAAAAAGCACAGAAGAAAAGGAAAGATGCACAAATGGAAGCTAAGTTTTTTCGTTATGCAATTTTGGGAACGGTAATATTACTCGTTTTATACTTAATCTTCTCTAATATAGGTAATTAACGATTATTTAGATGGAATTCAGAGATCCTAGGATCAACAAAAATATCTCTTGGAGTAATAGGATTTCTTAATGCAACGCCTTCCAGAGTTCTACAACGGCTCAAGGCCACATAGGCTTGTCCACTTTCAAAAGCCCCTTTTCCTAAGTCTATAATAGCTCTATCAAAGGTCTTACCTTGACTTTTGTGAATCGTTATTGCCCAACTTAATTTCAATGGATACTGATTAAAAGAGCCTATAACATCAGACTTTAATAACTTTTCATCAGACGGATCTTGCTTATATTTTATGATTTCCCATGTTATTCGCTCAACAGCAATTTTCTTAATTAATCCATCTACCGTAACAATTTGAACTACAACTTTATCAACATCTAATTCTACAACCTTTCCTACAGTTCCATTTACAAAATTCTTATCCGTGTCATTCTTAATAAACATTACTTGAGCTCCAACTCTCAATTTTAAATTCAAAGAAGTAGGGAAAACTCTTTCAGAGAAATTCCCAGTAACTCTAGCCAAATATTCGAATTCTTCTGTCTGAACTTCTGCTAATTTTTCCTTATTAATTTTATGAACCTGAGCATTTCTAGCACACATTGTGATATAAAATGAATCGTCAAAGTCCTCTTTTATAACCTGATTATTTAGGTCTTGAATATCGTCATAGTCTATCGATTGGGTTCTTACATTATCAAGAATATTTATAAAACTACGATCAGTTTGTCGGAAAACTTGACGCAATTCATGTATAATAAGATTATAATCATTTTTAAATACATTCGCCGAGAAAAAATAAGGGGTTTCATAATGTTCTCTAAGGTATTCTCTTTCTTCATTAGTCCCTATAACTGGTGGAAGTTGGAAAAGATCACCAAAACAAATCAACTTTACACCTCCAAAAGGCTCATATGGATTACCTCTATTGATTCTTAAAAAACGATCGATATTATCCATCATATCGGCTCTTACCATAGAGATTTCATCTATTACTAGAATGTCTATTTTTCTATATAACTTGAAATTCCTTCTTCTTGTGATATCAGAAGGATGAAGTAATTTTGGCGGAAAGCCAAAGAATGAATGTATTGTTTGACCTTGAACATTCAAAGCTGCTATTCCAGTTGGTGCAACGACAACTATCCTTGCATCAGTAGTCTTTTTAAATAGTCGTAGTAGGGTAGATTTTCCAGTTCCTGCACGTCCAGTTATATACAAAGGTTCTGAAGATACCTCCATATCTTTTAATACTAACTTGAATTGATTGCTTAGAACAAATGGACTTTTTGTTTTGGATAATTCCTTCACTACACTTTTTTCAATAAATAAGCTACAACAGGAAAGTGATCACTATAACCATTAGTATATTCACTTCCACTAAACGTTCTTAATGGATAGTTTTTATACCTACCAGACTTTTGTAACATTTTTGGTTCTTTGAAAATGATAGCTTTATGAAAAAATATCCCTTCTTGTGATGTAGATAAAAGAGGTTTATTAACGATAATTTGATCAAATAAGCTCCAACTATCTCTGTAGGCATTAGATCCTTCACCTTTACGATGTTTTATATACATAGGATTGTAAAGGCCACCATTGGTAACGCTATTGATTTTTGGTTTAGCTTTTAAAGTTTTTTTAATGGAAGGCGAACTTGGGTCATCATTTAAATCTCCCATAATTACAATTTTTGCCAAAGGATTCAAAGCATATAAACTATCAATAATCTCTAAGTTTAACTCAGCTGCAGCTTTTCTTAAAGGAGCTGACCTTTTCTCACCACCACTTCTTGATGGCCAGTGATTAACTAATATACTTAACTCTTCTTCACCTATCTTACCAGTGACGACTAATACATCTCTCGTATATTTTCGTTTTCCGTCTTTAACAATTAATAATTCTTGAGCTTTACTTGACGTAACTGTAAAAAATGACGGATTATATAATAATCCCACATCTATACCTCTTTTGTCAGGAGAATCGAAATGTACAATCTTGTAATTTCGATTAGCAATAGCAGGTTCTTTTACTAAATCTTCTAAAACACCAATATTTTCAATTTCTGAAACACCTAAAGCTATAACACCTTCTGAGTTCATGTCTGTTCCCATTAAGGCAATGACGGAGGACATTTTGCTCAACTTCGATTTATATCGTTCTTCTGTCCAAGCTTTTTCACCTGATGGAGTGAATTCCGTATCTCGTACTTCATCGTCATCATTAATATCAAATAGATTTTCTAAGTTGTAAAAACCTATAGGAAAAGATTCATATTGATTTTGGGCGAAAGCCCCATTTAAAAAAAATATGAATACTGATAAATAAAGTAGTCTGCGTAACATGTTGATCATTCCTTTGATAATTTATTTAAATCCTTTATTACAAAAATGTATATTTATAACTAATAGTTTCTTAATAATTTATTAATACTTAAAAAATCGTGAATATACGGTTAATGATATTACTTTTACGGCAAATTTAAACTTTTGAAGAAATACATATTTACAACGTTACTTGTTTTTATTATTAGTTGGGTCGGGGCCCAAAGTATGCAAGTGAAAGTTATCGATGCAAAGACGGAAGATCCAGTCGTTGCGGCATACATAAATGCCAATGGAACAGAATACTTTACAGATTCAGATGGATTAGTAACTCTTGAAAATGTAAAAGATCCATTAAACATCTCAATAAGCAAGGCAGGTTTTACTAGTCAAACATTCGTAGTTAACGATATTGCAGGAATGTCGATGTATAGCATATTGCTTGTTCCATCTAGCGCTTCTAATCTAATTATCCTAGATGAAAGTCAACTTCAAGAAGATGAAGGTAGTGCTTCAGTTTCCTCACTTCTAGGAGCTAGTAGAGACCCTTTTCTATCAGCAGCCGCTTTTAATTTCGGTGCTGTTCGTTTCCGTGTAAGAGGTTATGAGAATAACATGAGTGAGACCATGATTAATAATCTTCCTATGACAACACTACATAATGGGAGAGTGCCTTTTAATTTTTGGGGAGGATTGAATGATGTATTTAGAAACAATACAACTACATTAGGACTAGATCATTCTGAATTTACTTATGGAAATTTAAACGGTGCTAATAATATAGATATTTCAGCAGGTTCTCAATGGCAACAAACAAGAATTTCATATGCTTCATCTAATCGTTCTTATAGAAATAGATTAATGGGTACATACTCTACTGGTGAAATGAAAAATGGATGGGCTTTTACAGTAAGTGGTTCGAGAAGATGGGCTGATGAAGGTTATGTAGAAGGTACATTTTATGACAACTGGTCATATTTCGCAGGTGCAGAAAAGAAATTTAATGATAAACATTCTGTTTCTGTTACATTTTTCGGGTCACCAGTTCATAGAGGATCAGGTAGTGGTTCACTAATTGAAATGTATGAATTAGCCGGTTCTAATTATTATAATCCAAACTGGGGATATCTTGACGGCGAAAAGAAAAGTGCAAGAAACTGGAAAACTCATGCACCTGTATTAAGTATAAATCATGAAGCTAAGCTTAATGAAAAATTAAAAATAAATCACTCATTAGGTATAGTTTCAGGAAGATCAGGACAATCAAGAATAGATTGGTATAATGCGCCAGATCCACGTCCAGATTATTACCGCTATTTACCTAGTTTTTATGCGGGAAATCAAGAAGCAATTGATGAAGTCGCTGATTACTTGAGAAATAATGAAAATGCAAGACAATTAAACTGGGAAAGATTATTCGATGTAAACAGAAATAACTTCCAAGTTCTTGATGACGTAAATGGAAATGGTGATGTTGTGGAGGGATTAAGGTCTCTTTATGCTCTTAAAGAAGATAGACAAGATATAAACAGAACAATGTATAGTGGTTATGTTTTGTATGATTTGAATAGCACATCTCAGATTAATGGTGGTGTTACTGCACAATATGAAAGGACACACTTCTTTCAATCTTTAGACAATTTACTGGGAGGAGAGTATTGGTATGATATTAATCAATTCGTTGAACGTGCATTTCCTAATGATAATGATAAAGTTCAAGCTGATTTAAATAACCCGAATAGAGTTGTCTACGAAGGTGATACTTATGGCTATAACTATACTTCCAATATCACAGATATAGATGTTTGGGCTGCATATAATCTAACATTGAATAAAATAGATTTTCATGTTGGTGCGCAATTGAACTATAATTCCATGTTTAGAAATGGAGAATACAAAAATGGCGCATTTCCTGACAACTCAGAAGGTAAATCAGAAACTGCAACATTCCTTGCACCTTCAGTAAAAACAGGATTAACGTATAAAATTAATGGAAGAAATTATGTGTATGCTAATGTTAGTTATCAAGAAATAGCACCTACATTTAGAAATACATTTATTTCACCAAGATTTAGAAATTCAATTGTTGAAGATCTTGCTACTCAAAAAGCAACTTCAGGTGAAGCAGCTTATGTGCATAGATCTCCTTTACTTAAATTGAAAGCTCTTGGTTATTACACAAGATTAAGAGACGTTAATGAAGTCAATAGTTTCTTTCTTGATGGAACATCAAATGCTTTTGTAAATTTCATTTCAAGTGGAGAAGGCCGAACACACGTAGGTACTGAGTTTTCAAGTGAAATTAAGTTAACTTCAACATTTTCATTGAAGTTGGCTGCAGGTGTTGGTCAAAATTTTATTGATGTACGACCTGTCGTAGATATTATTCAAGATAATACGGGCGAAGTTCTTGCTACTGATGAAACAATTTATGTAAAGAATTTTAGATTGCAAGGAGCTCAATCAGCATACACCACAGGTTTTAGTTACAATTCACCTAAATTCTGGTACATAAATATGAATGTTAATTATTTCGATAACATTTATTTAGATTATAATCCTCTAAGAAGAACAGTAGATGCTGTAGATGGTGTAGAAAGAGGTAGTGAATTTTATTATGATATCTTGAGACAAGAACAACTTGATCCAGGCTTTACTGTTGATTTCTTTGGTGGAGGATCTAAGAAATTTGGAGATCACTATATATATTTAAACATAGGTATCAATAACATTTTGAATAATCAGAATTTGAGAACTGGTGGTTTTGAACAAACAAGACTTGCAACAGTTGATAATTCTAATACAATAGAAGATTTGGGTAGATTCCCTAGCAGATATTTTTTCGCCTATGGACGAAACTATTTTGTGAATTTATCTTACCGTTTTTAATTTTAAATTGATAACAATAACATTTAATATAATGACAAAGTATTTAAAATTTTTATTCCTAGCATTTGGATTTGTATTTTTTACAGCTTGTGTAGACAATGTGATTGATGAACCGCCAATTAAGGACGTTCTACAATTAGATACAAATGCAAGCATTCAAGATGTTTTGGATGTATGGATTTCAGGACAAATTATTCAAATAACTGATGATTTAGTTTTTGATGCAATAGTTGTTGCAGATGATTTGACAGGTAATTTTTATAAAAGCATTGTTTTAGAAGACGAAACAGGTGGTATAACAGTTCGTATTGAAGCAAATAATATTTATGCTATACTTCCAGTTGGTAGAAGAGTGTATGTTAGAGCAAAAGACTTATTTGTAGGTGACTACAATGGTTTAATTCAGTTAGGTTATGGAGAAAATGATGAAGGAGATTTATTGACTTTACCTATTACATTTGTAGGAGAAGAGGATGAATCTATAATTGTACCAGCTGAAAGAAATCAAGACGTAACACCAAAAACTGTCTCGATAAACCAATTAAGCACTGCAGATTTAAGTACTTTAATTAAATTAGAAGATGTTCAATTCCAAATTGGCGAATTAGGACTTAGTTATGCTGATGCGGTTAATGAGCAAACGGAAAACAGAACATTAGAGGACTGTGACGGAAATACAATTGTTGTAAGAACAAGTGGATTTGCGGACTTTGCAGGAATTTCTTTACCAGAGGGTAATGGTGATCTACTTGCTGTTTATACCATATTTGGAGCTACGAAACAATTAACGATAAGATCTACAGAAGATTTAACGCTAAATGGAAATAGATGTGGAGAAGTTGTTATTGATGTACCAGAAGCAAATGCTACGATAGGAGATGTTTTGGCTT
>CAYOIL010000124.1:0-4349 GCA_964403985.1 uncultured Saprospiraceae bacterium | reverse complement strand
AGTGAAGGTAGTGTAACATCAATAACCGAAGACCTTATTGTAGATGGAATAGTTACAGCTAATGATATTAGTGGGAACTTTTATAAGCAAATTGTTATAGAAGATGAAAATGATGCAATCAATATTCAAATCGATGATTTCGATTTATTTGAGAAATTTTATTTAGGAAGAAGGGTAGTGGTAAAAGCTCAAGGTCTTGCTGTTGGTGATTTCAATGGATTGCCTCAAATAGGGAAAGATAATGGGAGTGAAGTATCAAGACTTTCGGCTTCAGAATATCCAAGTATAGTTTTTGCAGATGAAAATGCAGGTGAAAAAACACCTGAAACAATGACAATGTCTGAATTGACAAGTTCAACAGCTTATAATAAATTAATAAAATTAGAAGATGTAGAATTTGCTTCTTCTGATTTTGGAGGAACTTATGCTGATGCTGCAAATATGTTTGCATTTAATTATGATGTTCTTAATTGTGATGAAGAATCAGTTGTTTTAAGAACTTCAGGTTTTGCAGATTTTGCAGATGTTAATATCGCAGAAGGTAACGGTACAATAACTGCTATTTTATCAGTTTATCAAGGTACAAGGCAATTATTAGTAAGAAAAGTACAAGATATCAACTTCAATGGAGAAAGATGTGATGGAGGAGGAAATCCTGGTGTATTAGAGAGTTTAAGCGAAGATTTTCAATCTGTAGGGTCAGATCAAGACGTTTCTCTGTCAGGTTGGACAAATGCAGCACCTGTTGGAGTAAGGTACTGGAGAGGTAAAGAATTTAGTGGAAATACCTATGTTCAAGCAACTGCGTTTCAAGATGATGAACCATCTATGGAAACTTGGTTAATTACTCCAAAAGTAAAAATGAATGGAAACAATGTGTTAAACTTTATGTCTGCACAAGCTTTCCATAATCATGATGGATTGACAGTACTTATTAGTTCTGACTTTGATGGTGATGTTTCAACATCAACGTGGAATGAGTTGAGTGTAGAGTTAGCTGGATCTTCTGATGCAAATTACGACTTTGTTGATTCAGGAAACATTGATTTATCTTCTTATGACGGAGAAGAAGTTGTAATAGGGTTTAAATATGAAGGAGAAGGTTCAGCTGGTACAACTAGTTACATTATTGATGATGTGACAATTACAAAATAATTGTATTTCTTTATTTAGAGTAAATATAGCAAACAGAGTATATAAAAAGCCCTTAGCCTTTTTTGAAAAGGCTAAGGGGTTTTTATATTAATGATAATAGAAATATGGTTATATACTAGAGCAATAGATAACTCAAACATAATTGAGACAGCTAAATATTTAAGGTTAGGAAAATGATTAATTTTATGAAAATTTTAATATATAAAATACTAGTAATATTTATCCTCCTTTTTCTCTTGATATATATATCGCATATTATTTCTTATATAGATTTTTGTCTAAGGAAAGACTGTCCTGGAAACGAATCGATTATACGTTATATAGAATATTTATTATTTTATTTTAAACCAAAATCTATCATTGGTAACTATTATTTTAGCTATCGCATTTTTATACCTTCTACGATTTGCCTTTTTCTTTACTTAATAATTAAAGAGTATTTTAATATTGTTAAAGCTCGGGTTAAATTAATTATATATGGAACTTTAGTTTTATCGTTATACCTAATCTTAGCTAGTTACAATTATGTGCTTGACTTGAATTATAAAAAAGTCGTATTTACTTTTTTACAAAATTATGGAGATCCAATTGATCATAGCAGACGATTTTTTATACATATTTTTTAGGAAATACAGCATTTATTTTACTGTATGTATTTATACTTGAGAAGTTATTTAAAAAGTTTAAGCCAAATTCATATTCAAAAGAATACATTGATTAATGGACATTTTGATAAAATATATATTTATAAAAACCCCTTATCCTTTTTTGAAAAGGCTAAGGGGTTTTTAATTAATTTTACTTTTGTATATGTACTATTTCCTTTCATTTATTCTATACTAAGCTAAAACACTATATGCTTTTCCTTTGCAAACAATTCGATGTTCATCAACATAAAGAGGTTTTTAAAATAACCACCGATGCAACATTATTAGGAGCTCTTGCATGGAACGATGTTTTTAATGAAGATACACAAAAGGAAATTCTGGAAATAGGAACAGGAACTGGTATTATATCACTAATGATAGCTCAGCGCTTTCCCCAAATTTCTATTCACGGAATAGATAACAACATAGAAGCGAAAAAACTAACTTCCACTAACTTTCAAAATTCTCCTTATTCAAATCGATTATCATGTGAAGTCGCTGACTTTTTAGATTTTGATAGAAAGTTTGATCACATAATCATAAATCCTCCATACTTTCAAAATGATACTCCGGCAAAATCAGATGTCAATAAGTCTTCAAGGCATTTAAAAAATATAACTTATCCACAAATGGTAAATGTATTGCTTGAAATGGTAGAAAATGAAGGGACTATTGAAATTATCCATCCCATTAGATATCTAGATGAAATAATAGCATCTATTCAATCTATCACTGCCTCAATAGAACGAATAATTAAAATCAGACACAATAAAGATTCAGAAGTTAAAAATTGTATAACGAGACTACTTAAGTCGAGTAGGGGAAAGGTAAGAGAAAACTTCTTTGAGCTTAGAAATCTCGATAATTCATTTACTGATGATTATATAAAATTACTTAGACCCTTCATAAATGTATAAAAGGATAAATTCTACAGAAGAATTTATCCTTTTAATTTAGTAAGTAGTCTGTTTATTAAAGTATTAGGCAAACTGTTGGTTAATAATTTGTTTTGCTGCATCAAGAATTTTTGTGTCCTGAAGCGTTACAAAACCTCCATCGGGTCCAGGCTGAACATGTGCATCTATAATTTGTCCTTGATTAAATTTTCTAGCACCAAAATAATTTCGAACTGTTTGTTCATCTAAATTAAGTTCTGATGCAATTTTTTTGACACTACCTGTTGGTAATGCATGTTTAATTCTACGTAGACTTTTGAAAGTTATATTCATTCTAAGCGAGGTTTGAATGGTTCGTGAATAGCAATCGGAGAATCGATTGATGTCAGAATAAAAATAGCAATATTAAACCTATTTGCAAACTATTTGACTAAATAAAATAGGGACTACCAACTTAATAGCTAGTAATCCCTATATTTTATTAGTAAATATTTTGTTTATCGATTAAATTTTGCTCAATGGTGTATATTCCATGTCAAAAGCTTTTGCTACAGCTTCATACACAATCTTTCCATTGATAATATTTAAACCTTTCATTAAACTATCATCAGATTCACATGCTTTCTTCCAACCATGTTTAGCTAGTTTCTTAGCATATGGTAGAGTTGCATTTGTTAAAGCAATAGTAGAGGTATAAGGAACAGCTCCTGGCATATTCGCAACACAATAATGTACAATATCATCAATTATATATATAGGATCATCATGTGTTGTAGGTTTGCACGTTTCTATACAGCCTCCTTGATCAACAGCTACATCTACAAGTACGGTACCAGGTCTCATCGTTTTCAACATTTCTCTAGTAACCAAATTTGGTGCTTTTGCACCAGGTATTAAAACAGCACCAACGATTAAATCATGATTCTTTACAAGTCTATTGATATTATATTGATTACTATACACTGTCGTTACATTGGCAGGCATTATATCACTTAAATGACGTAACCTATCCAAATTTATATCAAGTATAGTTACATTAGCACCTAAACCGGCTGCCATTTTAGCTGCTTGATATCCAACAATACCACCACCTAAAATTAAAACTTTAGCCGGAGGAACTCCTGGTACACCTCCAAGAAGGATTCCCATTCCACCCATTGGCTTTTCAAGATATTTCGCACCTTCTTGAATTGACATCCTTCCAGCTACCTCACTCATAGGAACTAATAATGGTAACGTTCTATTTTTTTCTACTGTTTCATAAGCCAAGCAAATTGCTTTACTTTTTATCATAGCTTCTGTTAAAGGCTTATGAGAAGCAAAATGAAAATATGTAAATACTAATTGATCTTCTTTTATTAGCTTATATTCTTTTTCAATAGGCTCTTTAACCTTAATTATCATCTCAGCTATTCCGTAAACTTCCTCGATTGTATCTAACAGTTTTGCCCCAGCTTCACTGTATTCTTCATCTTGAAATCCACTTCCTACGCCAGCTGTGCGCTGAACATAAACTGTGTTACCATCTTGCACTAAATCATGTACTCCTGCAGGTGTACAAGAAACCCTATTTTCTGAGGGTTTGATTTCTTTTGGAACTCCAATTATCATTTTGAATTTTGTTTGATTAGGTAAATAACATTATTCATAT
>CAYOIL010000123.1:0-11387 GCA_964403985.1 uncultured Saprospiraceae bacterium | reverse complement strand
AGTATCTTGTTAAGCAATGGGATGATGTTGAAAAGAGGCTATCAAAATATAGTAATGAATCAATTGTACTTATCGACTTTTCAATTCTAGATAATAAAAAGTATTCTTTCTTTATTGGAGAAGAGTTTATTGAACTTGATTTAGAAAAAGATCTTTCAAAGAAACAGAAATTCAACTATAAACTGAAAATAAACAAAGAAGCAAACACCTCTCTTAATAAGCTCAGAAAAATATCCAATAAAAAAGATAACATTCTAGCTGCTTGCTTAGGATTAGCTTTCTTTTTAACTATAGGAATTACATGCTATATAATGCTACAGTAAAACACAACTATTTCACTGCATCGTACATAACCTCCACTTCCTCCAAACTAAAGTTACCTACTAATCCCGATTGAAACAGATATTCATCGTTTCCTATGAATTTTATAGATCTGAAATCGTAAGTCATATCTTCACCTTTTTTCTTTTCAAAAATAAAGCCTCTTTCATCTTCGGATATAACTTTCGAAAAAACACTTAATTCTTTTACACTACTTAATTCTTCGTCTTTTCTAGTCTTAAGGTCACTACTTAGTAGTTGTGCAGCTGTAATTTGAACATAGAAATCTTCTCCTTTCTTAACTGTTATATCTTTGAATATTCCCATATCCTTTTGTTTTATAACAGCATCAGTAGGAGCTTTAATTTTAAGTGGAATTCCTTCCTTCATTAAATCTAAATCCTCTAATCCGTCAGCAGGTGAGCCACATGAAAAAAGTAGAATCGAACACAGTAAAATTAAATATTTCATCATATGGCAAATATATGCAATTTATACTATTTATTAATTTCATTTAAGTCTCTAGTATGCTATAGTATTGTTAAGAAATTGAATCATCAGAATCCATAAGACACTAATCCAGAATGTAAATTATAATGTGGTTTTGATTCTCAAGGAAGCTGCAATATCATTGAATCTATTAACAACAAAAAAAAGACCTTGTACTTTCGAAAAGTACAAGGTCCCATTAATTGACATTAGATATATTTAATCTACTTTAACAACTGACTTTATAAAGTCACCGTTTTCTGTGTAAATCAATATTTTATACATCCCAGAATTTAAATTAGTTAAATCTAATTTACTTTCATATGTAACATTATCTCTTATAATTTTTCCATCAATATCCATTATTGTTACTCCAGTAATTTTTGAATTAGCAGTAAGCGTAATAAAATCTACTGTAGGATTAGGATGCGCTTCTACTTCTACTTCTCTTTGACCAAAAGTAATATTCTTTACTTCACTATATTCAAATGATCCATCATTATCAATCATTTTTAATCTGTAGTATACAATTGTATTTTGATTCGGAATTAAATCAATATTACTGTCAACAAAATCATAATCAACAGTTTCTTTTGATTCTCCTAATGCTGAAACAGAACCTACATAATCAAAATTAGTAGCTGAATAAGATCTTTCAATTTCAAAGTGTGAAGAATTTTGTTCGAGTTCAGTTGTCCATGTTAATATTGATGAATTTTCACCTCTTTTCGCAACTTCAAATGAAGATAATTCTATTGGTAATGAAGCACCAAGTGCATCACTAATGTTCCCAGGAGGCACCTCAGAAGAACTTCCAAATATTCCTCCACCGTCATAATCTCGGATTACATTCCCTGCTCCACTCTCTGGATCAAATACAACAATGTTTGTATTAGTTGCAGCAGGATCTATTACATCAAATGTAACTGTAAAAAAATGAGTTAATTCTGCTGGAATCATCGTTCCAGCCCCAGAAAAAATTGTAGCATTTATCGAAGCTATTGTATTAGCACCAGCAATTACAGGAGTAGAAATTTCTACTGTGTAATCACCACTTAAGCCATTAAAAGTTAATGTAGGATTAGCTAAAACTTCTTCATCATAATCCAACTGGACATTTGAATTTCCTAAATTTGGATTATCTGTTGTTATAAATGCTAGATCTACTAAAACATTTAAAGCATTCTCATCACTGTCTGTTTGTACTGTAATATCATAGCTTTGAGCCTGTATTGAAAATACAAAAGTGAATAGAATAAAAAGTACGGTAAAATATAATTTCATTATTGTGGTATTTGTTGTGTTTTAGAATTATTAGGCACCCATATGTCGATTAAATCATTAGCATTAATTGCACCATTTAAATCGAAATCTGCACTTGCCGAAGTTGAATACATAAATGTTTGACCATTATTAGGAACCCATCCATCGATTAAATCATTTGCATTAATTGCTCCATTATTATCAAAATCTCCATTATAAAGAGCAAATATCCCATTGCCCATATCTTTCATTGCATCTGTACCAAATGTTCCAGTAATACCATCTGCAAAATTTATCATTGGTGTTTGTGTAGTAAAATCAATAGGATCATTTGTCATAACACCAAGTGAGTTTCTATGAAATACAGCAACCAAGGTTGTAGCACTTGCATCTTTAATTACCACTTGATTTCCATCTGTTCCAACAATTGATCCATCTGTCAATAAAAATCCAGCTTTCTCTGATACAACTGTTGTATTTGCTGAACTTTCTCTTATATCAACTTTCACCCAATCTACAGCATTCGCAGGAATTGTAACACCTGTTTCTGATGGATCATATGGGTTAGTTGTAGGTAATGAAGAATTAATTGTATTCAACATTGCATCATCTGTATAAGGTCCTTCTAAAAACACTTTAAAATCTGCTTTCCCATAAAAATTCATACCTGTCAACTCTGAAGAAGTTTCAGTTGTAGTTGCTACTATTGTACTTCCACTTTGAGAACCGTTTACGAATTCCCACTCTGTATTTTCCCATCTTGCACCTGACATATCTGTAGCAGTACCTGTTACATCTCCAGCAACATAAGTCCCAGTCATATCCAAGCTCGGGCTTGTAATATCCGTTGAAACTTCCCAGTAACGATTCAAGAAATCATCTGCATCAGCTATAGCATCTGGATGCTTCATATCTGTAACTGATGAACTTATTATCGAACTTGAAGTATATGTTCCAGTGTGTGTATAAGCAATTGGTGTATAATTTGTACCATCTCCAACATCAGCTGTAAAAGAACCAGCAGCTGGAACAACTTGGTCTAACGTACCAATTCCATCAGTTACAAAATGACTATTTACACTTCCATTTGTACTAACGCCATCTTCTAATGTTAGATTAAAATCTCCAAGTAAAACATCACTATCTCCATTGAAAGATACTTCTTCGCTTACTGTAACACCGCTTAACAATGACACATCACCAGCTGTTTTAGAATTTTCTAAAATAGCAACCGAAGCTCCATTCATATCCAAAGTGCTAGAAGAACTTCCTGATGTTATAAGTTTACTTGCAGCACCAGCAGTATATGTTCCATCATTGGTCATATTTCCTGTAAGTTCAATAGTCCCATTATTTTCAATTATACCTGAAGATTGAGTTATATCTCCATCGACTATTAGACTAGCACCAGATTGTATGGTAATTGTTCCGCCGTTATTTACTAACTGTGCAGAAACAAGCCCACTCATTGTAATTAACAGAAACAATACTAAAGAATATTTTTTCATAAAATCTATTTTCTATTATTAAAGCAAAAACTGTTCCTAAAATATTTAACTTTTTAGGAATATGTAAAGATAATTGTTTTTTGTTTGTTTATTGGACATTCAACCACACCATCTTGTAAATTGTCATTTCAATTTAGTAACTGGTCAATTATAGAATGTAACTGCTCAATTTTCTACAATCTTATGACACCCTTTATTTAAAAAACGCCTATTCATTATTCGTTTTTTTTAAAATTTTATTATCAATTAGTCTCACATCTCCTACCCAGCAAGCTAAACAAGCCACAATATATTCACTATCATCATAACTGGAAACACCCGAAAGGGTGACTCCATCAACAATTTCGAAATATTCTGGTCTAAAGCCCATTTTATTCATTTTTTTAAACGCATATTCTATGCATTCTTCTGCGCTATCCGTTTTAAACTTCCTTTTTACATAATTTAATATCTTATAAAGGACCTTTGCATTTTCTCTGTTTTCTTTTGATAAACGAACATTTCTAGAACTCATCGCCAAGCCATGATGCTCTCTTTTTATTGGACAAACAACTAATTGAGTAGGAATTGAAAGTTGCTCGATCATATGACTTATCAATGTAAATTGTTGGAAATCTTTTTGCCCCATATATAAGTTATCTGGCTTTACAAGATCAAGTAGACGCTCAACAACTTGTAGCACTCCATCGAAATGTCCAGGGCGGAATTTACCTTCTAGCAATTCATCCATCCCTTTTAAATACAAATCAGGTCCTTTATCTGTACCCTTTGGGTAAATAATACATCGCAATCTTCTTCAATTAACATCTTAGAGTCAGCCTCTATAGTTCTCGGATATTTATCTAAATCAGTCTTTTCATTAAACTGTGTAGGATTTACAAAAATAGAAACAACAGTAAGTTGTGAACCTTTATTAGACTTTCGAACTAAACTCATATGCCCTTCATGAAGAGCACCTAAGGTAGGAACATATCCTATTTTATCTCCAGCTTTTCGAAATTGATCTAAAAATTCTTGCATTTTTACCTGATCACTAAAAACCTTCATTATTTTATTATTTGTTACAACCCAGTTAAAATAAAAAACCTCTCATTTTAATTTACATGAGAATTACCATTTTGAATAATAATTCTCTATCACTTTAGATGCTATTTTACCTTGTGGAGTATAATCTCTTTCATTATACCCTTCTCCTCCTTCACCATGTGGAAACCATTTCCATATAAATCCTCCAGCCCAATAGTCTTTATTACCAAATACTTTGTATAATGCTTCAAAACAATTTGCTTGTGCTTGCTCGTTTATTGGCAATTTTTTTACTTGTTTTTCTAGTAACCAGGTTTTACCTCCTGAACCATCAACACTCAAATACCCATATTCTGTAAATAAAATTGGCTTGCCATTTTCTTTACTATATTTTGATAGCCTCTTTTCAACATCATCCCATTGCTTAACAAGATACTTAACTTCAGGTGTCTCCTCTTCATTAACTGGAAAGTAAGCTGATAAGCCTATATAATCAAGTTGATCCCAAAAAGGTACATCTTGAAAATTATCCCAATTTGCAGAATAAGTTAACTCACCACAGTAAACTTCTTTTATTTTAGATATTAGATCAATGAAATATTTTGGCCTAGATGCCATATGAGCTTTTAATTCTGTGCCAATACACAATAATTCAACGTCATTTTTAGCTGCTAATTCTGCATAAAACAATATGAAACTAGTATATTTTTCTTCCCATAATTTCCAATCTTTTGATTTGGTAAGATTAAAATCACCAATCCAGCCATCTGGAGACCATATCTGAGGTTTCAACATTACTTTTACACCATTTGAATGCGCATATTCAATCGTTTTAACTATTCCTTCTTCTTTCTCCCCCCACCACTGAAAATTTAAATTATAACGCAAGTCTTTTGAACCAAATCGGGCAAACCCATAAGGAACACAGGATATCCAGCCAGCGCCTATTTCTTTAACAGCTGGAATAGGGTCAGAAGGAAACTCCTTAGGAGGAGCAACTAGAGTGACACCATCAATCTTATTACTGATTGTTGAGGGGATACTTGAATTGTGGGTCGTAGCCCAAAAGATGCTCTGTGTAAAACATATTGTAAAAAGAAACACCAGAGCTCTTTTCATACTTATTTAAAATTGAAATTGTTTTGTGCTTTAAATGCTGACATTCCACAATCCATAAATTCCTTGTAATCCTTTTTGCTCTCATAATACCCTCTTGGATGTCCCAAAATTTCTTCGTCAGGTGTCATCATTATATATAAAGGTTGAGCATTTTTTTCGTAATTCACAATTTGGAAATCTGCCCATTTGTTACCAACAGTTTTCATTTCTACTTGTCTTGGTACAGAAATTAATTGATCTTCTAGCTTTTTCTTATCATCACAATATAATGATACTAAAACCCAATCATTAGTCAAGGCTTCATATATCTCATCTTGAATCCAAATCTTATCCTCTGTCTTACGACAATTCACACATCCATATCCAGTAAAATCCTTAAATACTGGCTTTCCTACTTTTCTTGCATAAGCAAGTCCTTCTTCGTATTCTTTAAAACAAGGAATATTATTAGCACATAAAGTATATGATGGAAATTCTTTCTTTATATCCTGGTCAAGAGCCGGTGGTTCTAAAAACATATTATAACTTGTAGGAGGAAGTATCCCACTAAATAATCCTAATCCTTTATATAGTCCAGTCTTTTCATTCATCATAAATCCTGTACATAAATAGATCAGTGTCGCTAATGATAAGCCTGCAAATGCTAATCGAGTGGGTTTTAATTTCTTTAACTTACTATCATGAGGGAATCTTATTAAGCCAAATAAGTACAATGTCATTAACACTGCAATTATTATCCATATAATTAAGAAGGGCTCATACTTCAATATATCCCAGTGCTTTGTCATATCCGCCACACTCAAAAATTTAAAGGCCAATGCTAATTCCAAGAATCCTAATATCACTTTTACACTTGTCATCCAAGAACCTGATCTCGGCAATGAATTTAGCCAAGACGGAAAGGCAGCAAAAAGACCAAAAGGTATAGCCAAGGCCAATGCAAAACCAAACATAACTATAGCTGGTCCTAGATAACTTCCCGACGAAGCAGCCTGTACAATTGCCGAACCAATTATTGGCCCTGTACATGAAAAGGAAACTAAAGAAAGTGTAAATGCCATAAAAAATATTCCAACTAATCCTCCTTTATCAGCCATAGCATCACTCTTTGATGACCATGAAGATGGCAAAGTAATTTCGTAATATCCAAAAAAGGAAAAAGCAAAAATTATAAAGATTAAGAAAAACAACGTATTGGCAATCCAATTAACTGACAAAGAATTCAAAGCCTCTGCACCAAATGTAATCGTAATTAATAAGCCCAATAAAACATAAATTATAATTATTGATGCTCCATAAATTAATCCATTCACTAATCCACTTCTTTTAGTATCCTTTGTAAAAAAAGAGACCGTTAATGGAATCATTGGAAATACACATGGAGTTAATAAGGCAAGTAAACCACCTAAAAATCCAAATATAAATGTCAGAAAATAATTTTGAGAGATTTCGGTTACTTCTCCACAACCTCCTATCGGTTCACTTAATGTTGCTTGTATTCTAGTATTCGTTTGATCAATAGGTGTTCCTACTAACTTCTTAACATAGTTTTTCTCAGTAATAGAAAAGTCAAAATCATGTAACGTAGGCATTATACATTTTGCATCATCACAAGCTTGAAACTCTACTGCTCCTAATACAAAAAAAGAATCCTTATTAGTAACAAAAGCTTTTTGCTTCATTACAAAATCTTCATCTCCTAAAAATTTTATCACATTTACTCCAGCAAAAAGTGGATCTGGTCCTTCTTTTTTATGCCCAAATTCTTCAGCCTTTCCTATAATTTTTCCCCCTGCAATTGAATCGTAATAGATAGTTGTTGGTATAGGACCATCATCTCCAGTAAATTGAGAATAGACATTCCATTTATCATCTATTTCAGCAGTGAAAATCAACTCAACAGTATCATTAGTTAATTCTACATAATTCGTTTTCCACTTTACTGGCTCGAGGATTCCACTTTGTTCTTCTTCTTGTGCTATACATGAAAAACTTCCAAATAAAATAAGAAGGCTAAATAAATAGATGTAATACTTGTTGAAATTTGTGTAGTTCATATTAAAATGAATATTTGCTAAGCAATTGGCATTTATTAACAATTAGCAGTTGCTGTCAGAAAGTAAGTTTGTTTTGAATTGAATCGCAATATATAATTATATCAACGATAGCTTTTATTCCAAACTTATTTTTATCCCATTATTTGGAATTATTGTCTGCGCAACGCTGTAAATTCTATCGTTTGGGGTGGTAAACATTTTGAATCATCACATGTCATGAATTCTATCGTTCCACTAACATCTTTTAAGTCGTCACTTGAACTTATGGTCTGTGTGAATACCGCTTTAGTTTTGAATTTTTTTAACTTCATTCCAAACATATCGTCCATCGTTTCCACACTATTCATGTCGTTCTCTTTGACTTTACCTTCTATAACATATGAAGAACTTTCATTTAATTCTATGGTCGTTGGAATTGGTCCACCTTCATCAAGAAATTGCGAATAAAGACTCCACTTTTCTTCTATATCAGCGGTTAATACAACTTCGTAATAATTCCCTTCCTGATGCACTAATTCTGCGGTCCACTTTACAACCTCATTTTGGGCTTGACCCAAAACCATAAAAAATGCCACAAATGCTATTGATAAAATATATTTCATATGATTGTTTGTACAAATTTAAAGCCAAATTCTTCCAGCTACACAAATCAAAGGCTTAGTTAGTATAATCTTAACTTTTATGTGAATATTTACATTGCAATATTAACAGAGTTATTAAAATGTAAAAAGAAGATTAATGCAACTATCATTACATGTAAGAATTCTTCTATTGCCGGTGCTTTAGCACGTTCTATCATCATTCCCAATAGGATCGATGTAGGAATTGTAAATATTAAAAAGTGAGCAAAATTTTCTTCATTTATAAAAAATAAAGTGAGACCTGAAAAAGCTAAAAAAAGATAAAGAAAATTTATTTTCTTCTGAATTATCAATGAATTTTGGCTTATCAATCGTCCATACCCTAGAATAGATATAACAATAATTAAAACGTAAAAAATGATGGGTATCAAATCTAGTAACTTTAAATTTGATATCCACTGGAAAATAATTGTATTAACCTCAAATCCGTCAAATAAGCTAAAGGTGCCTTGATTATAATAGAGCAAACCACCAACTATAAAATATGGCGTCCAAAAACCTACAACTGAATTGATTAAATCTCTAAATCGAAATCTATTCAAACTCAAAAAGCCTAGTATTGCTATAATAATGTATATGAAATATGGCGTGTAAAACAAGCCTGATAAGCCAAAATAGAATGAGGCATCAAATACAACAATACCAGAAGTTGTCTTTTTTGAAAATTTGAACAAGGAAAGAATCCCTATCATTACAAAAAAGTTAGCTATATGAATAGGTGTAAATGCTAGATAGCTCTCAATCCATGAAACTAATAAAACATATACTAAACCTGGAATCAGAGTTTGATATCTAGTAAGTCGATGAACAATAACTATTCTATTAACCAAAATAGCTGTAAAAGCAATAACTAGATTAATGGTAATTATAGATAGAGCTACTTGATTCTCAAACGACTTTGCAAAAATATTATACAAAACACCTGAAGCACTCATGTCTTCAGGACCTTCAACTAAAAAGAATGCCGCAATCCTTATGATAAAAGTGTACGGTATCAACATGAACGCTGTAAAAAAATTATTCTGTCTGAAAAACTGAATCATTCTTTGTTTGTTATTGTATAAAAGATGCTGAAAATTTAAGTTTAGCATTGACAAAAGCAATACTAACTAATTAATCACATAAAAGAATAACATTTATAATGTATAAATTTAATACAAATAAATTTCTTCCCTTACTGCAAATTTAAATGCAGTTTAATGGCAAAAGTAATGATTTACGTGGATATTAATTTATAGTCTATATTTGGTTCTTAAAATAAAAATTAATGCCTCAACAGCTGGATAAAATAAAGGCAGTCATAAGTGACGAACTTCTTGCCTTCGACAGTCATTTTAAAGAGGCCATGAAGTCCAATGTTGGCTTACTTGATCGCATCACTTATTACATTGCTCAGACAAAAGGAAAGCAGGTTCGCCCAATGTTCGTATTTCTTTGTGCAAAAACAATAACGGATGTATCTAGAACAACTTACAATTCAGCTTCTCTTATTGAACTACTTCACACCGCTTCATTAGTTCATGACGACGTGGTAGACGATTCCAACCAACGGAGAGGATTTTTCAGCATCAACGCACTTTGGAAAAACAAAATTTCCGTTCTGGTTGGTGACTTTTTCTTTTCAAAAGGATTTTTACTCGCTCTAGAAGAAAAAAATTACACAGGTTTACATATTATTTCAAAAGCTGTAAAAGAATTAAGTGAAGGCGAAATTCTGCAAATTGAAAAAGCTAGAAAGCTTGATATTGAAGAAGATATTTATTTTGAAATCATAAGACAAAAAACGGCATCACTAATAGCAGCAGCTTGTAGTGCTGGTGCTGCATCGGTAACTGATGATCAGCAATTAATTGATAAATTTTGGGAATTAGGTGAAAATATAGGAATCGCATTTCAAATCAAAGATGATCTTTTCGATTATGGAACCGATGATATTGGAAAACCGCTAGGTATTGATATAAAGGAACAAAAAATGACTCTTCCACTTATTCATGTATTGAATAAATCCGACTGGATGAAAAAGAGATGGATGAAAACCATTGTAAAAAGACACAATACCAACAAAAAGAAAGTTAACGAGCTCATTAGTTACGTAAAAAGTAATGGTGGAATGGAATATGCAACTAAAAAAATGCACGAATTTAAAGATAGAGCACTAGATATCCTTAGAGAATTTCAAGATAATGACGCACGCCGTGCATTGGAAGAACTAATTATTTTTTCAATCGAAAGAAAAAAATAATGAAAATCCTTCATACAGCCGATTGGCATATAGGGAAACAACTATACAAACACTCCCTCGCTGAAGATTTACAACTTTTTTTTACTGACCTTTTAGGTATTATAGAGCAAGAAAAAATAGATGTTCTTCTGATTTCTGGAGATATATTTGACCTTAGTAATCCCTCTAATGATGATCGAAATGTCTATTTCGAATTTCTAAATCGTTTACGAAAATTCAACTTATACATAGTGATTACTGCAGGAAATCATGATTCTGCTCGGATGATTGATGGACCAAAACAGCTTTTCGAAGCGCTCCAAATCTATGTTGTTGGAGAAGGTACTGACTTTAACGAACAATTAATAACTATCCCTGCTTTTCCAGGAAACAATCACCCACTTCTAATCGCTGCTGTCCCCTATTTAAGGGAACGTGACATTCGGCGATCCATTGCTGGTGAAATGCCTACAGATAAAGAAACGCTAACTAAACAAGGCATAATTTATCATTACAAGAAAATGTTTGATTTGGCTTACGCCCAAAATAAAAACGCATGTAAAATTGCCATGGGACACTTATATATTTATGGGGTCAAAACATCCGATAGTGAACGGGAAATACAGGTCGGAAATATGGCAGGAATTAATGCAGAAAGCCTAGACGTAGGATTTGACTATACAGCCTTGGGGCATATTCATATGCCACAAACTATACATTCTGAAAATAAAATGATGTATAG
>CAYOIL010000122.1:10688-11485 GCA_964403985.1 uncultured Saprospiraceae bacterium | reverse complement strand
AAATTCTTCGGCTGCACTAATTGTCTTTCGATCAGTCAGTAAGATAACTGGCTCAGTATATTGAACTTCTCCTGACCTTGCTGTGTATTGAAGCAGTGGTTCATCAAAAGAATCATGTTCTATACCGTTGCGACTTTGTGAAGAATAGACAAAGTGCTCGCCATCAGCAAATTCTCCTGCCAGTCTTTGGGCTGTCAGATCCGATCCTCCATTGCTATTTCTGACATCTACTATAATCGCTTTACTTTCTCTTAAAGCTTCAACAGCAATATCTATGGTCTCAGGGTCATAATTTAAGAAGCTATTAATCTTTATGTAACCAACATCACTCGATGCAAGTGAGGAATATAGAATTTGTTCTTCAGGATTAGCTGCTTGCAGACTATCAAGATACAATTCTTCCACTAGATTCAAGTCAAATTCTTCAATGGCTTTAAAGTTAAGAGCGAATCCTGATTTGAATGTAGAATCAATATCGGTTCTACGAATTATTGAATGTGAGTCGTCAAGGTATTCTAACATTTCCGTCATATACTTCCATTGATCTTCTGTAGTAATTTGTGGGTCTTCAAAAATAGGTTCGTAGTGATTGCGAATACTATCCCAATCCCAGCCACGAGCTACAAAAAGTCCATAGTGCATATCTAGCTCATTCCATAATGCATTGAAATTGGAAGAAGGAGTACTTTCCGTATCTTTTCCTAGAATAAGCTCTGTACAAGAAAACAATCCAAGAAAAGTAAAAAGAATAAATAAAGAAAGAAACTTTTTCATTGTTTAAAATTTGTAATTGATGA
>CAYOIL010000122.1:250-10678 GCA_964403985.1 uncultured Saprospiraceae bacterium | reverse complement strand
TTCAGTTAGTGTATATTCAAATTTTAAATAAATAATATAAAATATATTTCTTATTCCTTCAAACGTAAAATTTACAACGTCTTCATTAGTAATTAATTCATCTAATTGTTTAAAATTTGTAATTGATGATTGCATTTATGTTCTGAGCAGAATACCTTGCTGGATATATTCCATTAATATTCTTTAACGACCAAGCATATTCGAATCCTAATTCCCATTTCTTAGATAAGTTTCTGTTTATAGATGCACTAAAGTTGGCCCTTTGAAATAATAGTGGGGATGTATATTTTACTTGACTCAATGCGAAGTTGATTGGTTCTTCAGAAAACATTTCATTGAAAGTTCCATATGGTGGACGTCCTACCAAACTCATAACAGGTATTGCTAAGGATACTCTAATAGTCGTTTTATCGCCCAATATGTAATTGAATTGGGTTTTTAAATCCAAGGCATATTCTGAAAGTAAGGAAAGGGCTAATGCATTTCCAGGTTGAAACAAAGGAATATCTAATCCAGCTGACACTTGTGGCCCGATATGCAGATGCCACTTTGTACGATTAAGAATTGGAAACAAATAACCTCCTTTTAACGAAAAGGCAAATAAATCTGCATCATCAAAATTCAAGAAACTAAAATCGAGTTTGCTGTATTGAAAACCACCACTTATTTCAATGATAGCAGAATTTAGTGATTTCTGGCTCTGATAGTTATAAGCTAAACCACCACCGTTTCCTTCATGGTTAAAAGGTGTGAAATGTTTATCACGTAAATGGTTTTTGATATAAGAGAACTTTAGACCAAGACTATTCTTTTTCATCGGAATAGTATCCGTTTGTGCTGATGTACTTTCAATTGTTATAAAAAACAATAAGAGTACGATTAATTGTTTCATTTGATTTTTTAGTTGTTTACTTATAACGAAACAGAGAAAAAAAGGTAACAATACATGATGAAAACTACAACTAACAGGAGATTAAGATTAATAAATCCTTCTTTACACATAAAACATAATCCAGCAATTGATTATAGCCTAGATGTTTTAAGTTTAAGACAAACATAAAAGCGCCTTGATCAAGAAGACCAAGACGCTTAAATTTCATCTATCGTCTGAATAGTTAAGGAAAACTATTCGACTTAAAATTTCATATTACTCTTTTGCAGTAACTTCAATTTTATTATCGCCTGAACCCATACCTTTGAATGAAATCTGACTATCTTTTACACCTAAAGTCACAAGCATGTCATGAACAACATTCGCTCTTGCTTTAGATAAAGCTTTATTCTTCATATCTCCACCACCATCATTAGTATAACCTCTTACAACAATTTTTCCATCAGCGTTAACTTTAAGGGCAGCTGCTAATCCTTCTATTTCGTTTTTACTAAAGTTAGTAATTCTGTTTCCTTCTTCGCTAAATTCGATATTACTTAAAGAATATTCAGTTTTAGAACCTTCAACTTTGTTTATTAAACCTGTAAATAAAGTAGTCATTGCTTCTTTAGTCGCAGTTGCTGCTGCACCTGCTGCATCAACTGCTGCTCCTGCTGCATCTTTAACTGCTGCAACGATTTTAGCCCATGCACGACCTAGCTTATTTCCAGCTTTGTCATAGTAGAAACCATTTTTCACTTCATATTCTCCTTTCTTTACCACAACAGTACCTGACGCATCTACTAAGTTACCATCAGCATCAACTGATAATTTCTTGTTGCTATACTTTCCTAAGAAAGATTTCAATCTATCCAATAAAGTACTTGGAATATTTGCAGCTTGAACTAAAATTTTACCTGTTTGATCGATGATGTTTCCATCAGCATCAAAAGCATAGTCCGAACCAGAAATTAAAACCTTTCCATCAGCACCAAGGATATCACCATTGTCACTAAATTTAGCTCCACTGATATCAATAGCTCCCATTGATCCTGATCCACCTGTCATAGTTGTTGTTTCTCCCATTTCAGTTGAACTTGTCGTTGTTGTCCCTGTGGTAGTTGTCCCTGTTGTAGTAGTTGTTGTACCTGTAGTTGAAGTCCCGTCAGTCATTTCGGTAGTATCTCCAGTTTCCATTGTCTCTTTATCGTCTCCACCAAACATTCCACTTTTTGAAAGACCAAATAAAACAGCAGCGATAAGTAATAATGGTAGTAACCATTTCCACCATCCGCCTCCTCCGCCATTGTCCTCATCATGAGAAACAACTTTGCTAGCAGTAGCACCTACTTTTGAAGCAGCTGAATCAGCAAATCCCATTAAACCAGACATTCCTGGAATTAATCCTGAGATGCTTGATTTTTGATCACCTAAATAAGAAGATAATTTCTTAGCTCCCCATCCATTTTTGAACACCATTCCTGCTAATTTACGCATTACTATAGGTGCTAAAAATTTCAATAACATAGATCCACCAGCCTTTTTAAGACCAGTCATTCCAATTAATTTATCAAGAATTCCACTTTGGTTGTTCCCAAAAATAGAACCTAATAAGTCTCCTCCTGAATCCAACATTGATTTTCCTTTCTCAGGATTACCAATCACATCCATTAAATCATCAACACCTAAATCAGTTAAACCTTTGTTCTTAAAGATGTCTAACAAACCAGAAGCTCCAGCTTCCGTGTTTCCTTTAGATATTAATCCTCCAATAATTGCAGGTAAAAATTTACCAACTGCTGATCCCATAGATGAAGAATCAAGTCCAATTAATGAAGCGGCTTTGTCCATAACTGCGTCTGTAAGCATGGATTTAGCACTGTCTAGTAAAGTAGTCATAAATATTGTTTGAAAATGAGTTAAATAAAGTAGTTCTCGTATGTGTGACTTTTAAGTTAATAATTATATGTTAAAAAAAGTTCCAATAACATTTGATATCGTCTTTTTAACATTATGTAACTTACTACAAATAATAGACTAAACTACTTTTACAAACTCACATATTTTCTTAACATTTATTCTACACCCCTGTATCTATCACACCAAGCAACTGTATATAAAACCTTATTTATGAGATTACTAGGCCTAGATGCAATCCCATGTGAAGCCCCTGGAATTTCAACTAACATAGTCTCTATCTTTCGTAATTTTAAAGCATGATATAATTGTTTTGCTTCACTTGGTGGTGTTCTAAGATCATTCATTCCTACCATTACCATAGTAGGAGTTTCTACATTTCCTACCAACGAAATCGGTGAAAACTTCCAATAATTCTCAAAATCCTCCCATGGTTGACCTGGATATCTATAATTAGCATAACCATAATAATTATCGGCAACCAAAGTCTTACTTATCCAATTCATCACCGGTTTATGTACCACTGCTGCTTTAAAACGATTATTCTTTCCTATCATCCAAGCTGTCATTATTCCTCCAGCTGATCCCCCAGTAACATATAATTGATCTTCAGACGTAATTCCTCTTTTAATTAATTCATCTACCCCATCCATTACATCATGATAGTCATCCCCAGGATAATTGTTATACAACAAATCCCCAAATTCTTCTCCATAACTAGTACTGCCTCTTGGATTTGGATAAAAAACTACATATCCTTTTGCAGCATAAAGCTGTAATTCTGCTGTAAATCTTGAACCATAATTTAAAATTGGACCTCCATGATTCTCTACAAGTAAAGGATAGGATTCTCCTTTTTTGTATTCAGGCGGATAGATCAACCAACCTTGAATCTCCCTCCCGTCAACTGAAGAAACATACTTTAACTCTTCTACTTTCCCCCACTCTACTATTTTATCGAGTTCACTATTTAAGTTTGTCAGTCTACTTTTCTTTCCTCTTTTATTAACAAGCACTAAATCCGCAAGATGATATGGGCTTGTCTTTGTATATACTAAATGTCCCTTTGTACTAAGATCAAATTGTCCGCTAGCATATGGTCTACCGACCGTTGTACCACCCATATTTTCTGCCATTGCTTTCATAAATCCAGCATTACTCATTTGAGCAAGTTTAGTAACGCCATAATCATCGTAACTAAATACAATTCCCTTTCCGTCTTGTTTCCACTTAAAATCTTTGATACTTCTGTCCAACTGATCTGTCCACATTGTTTTTGCAGAACCGTCAGCATTCATTACATATAAATTACTTACTTGATAGGTTCTTACCTTATCATCAAATCCAGTATATGCAATATACTTCCCGTCTGGAGATACTTGAGGATTTGACTCAGGTCCAAAATTGGCGGATAATTGTTTAACTTCTCCATTTTCAGTATTTAGACGATAAATATTTGAATTTACGAATTGATATTCTCTATCACGTTCACGATTAGCAGAAAAAACAATATGCTTATTATCTTTCATCCAACTCATTCCACCTCTGTGATTATAATCACCTGAGCTACATTGCCTTACGGCTCCTCCTGTGGATGGGATGGTAAATATGTGAGTGTTCCCATCTTTAATATATCCTCGGCCATCAGCTTCGTGATTTAAACGAGTTGTAAGTCTAGGTTTTTTAGCCCATTCCGCTCCTTTTGGTGCAGACACCTTTTGGATATCAATCTTGGGGCTCGGACCAGATACGAACATTTTAAAAGCTAGATATTGGTCATCTGGTGACCACATAAGTCCAGACGGCGAGCCTTCTAATTGAGAGATTGGTGCTATTATTCCACTTTCTTTCCATAAAATATGGATTTCACCACCTTCATCTGTTTTGCTTACAAATGCAACTCTTTTTCCGTCATTCGACCAACAAGCTTGGGATTCTCCATTCGATAAATTTGTTAATTTACGACTTCCAGTTCCATCAGAATTAATTATCCATAATTCACTCGTCTTTCTATCCTTCATTATATCAAATGAGTTTCTAGAATAAATAATTTTCTTCCCGTCAGGTGAAATTTTTGGATTACTAACATGTTGTAAATCAAACACATCCATATAATCAAAAGGACGTTTTTCGATTTGAGCATATGAACTAAATACAATAAATAACAAAGGTAAAAGAAGAACTATTCTCATAAGGACAATTATATTTTTGGCTGAATTGTAAATATAAATCTTAGCTTCAGACTATCAAACTTTTTACGATGATAAGCAACACCTTCATCCTAAACATACCGTATTAAACCTTAGAGATTTCTTTATTTTTTTGGGTTTAACCCAAAAATCATATACAATCCACCTTCTAATTACGTATACTTACAAAAAAAAGTGTGAACGATATTTTCAAAGGTCTAAAAGTAATTGAGCTTGCATCTGTTTTAGCAGGACCAGCAGTAGGAATGTTCTTTGCAGAATTAGGAGCGGAGGTTATCAAAATAGAAAACAAAAAAACAAAAGGTGATGTTACCAGAAATTGGCATATTTCCTCTGAAGACAAAAACAAAACTGCAGCTTATTATCATTCGATCAATTACAACAAAGAGTCAAAGCTTTGGGATTTAACTGAAGCCGAAGATTATAAAAAATTGCTCAACGAATTACAAGACACAGATATATTAATTAGTAATTTTAATGAACAAACCGCTGAGAAATTCAAAGTCAATTACAAGAAATTATCCTCTCTATTTCCTCGCTTAATCTATGCCCAACTTACCGGTTTTGTCTTCGAAAAAGACCGCCCAGCTTATGATATCGTTTTACAAGCAGAATCTGGTTTTTTATCAATGTGTGGTTTAAACAATACTTCAAGAGCTCGACTACCAGTTGCTTTAATCGATATTTTAGCTGCTCATCAGCTAAAGGAAGGCATTCTTATTGCTTTACTTAAACGATCTACTACAAACAAAGGAAGCAAAGTAGAATGCACATTGGAAGAAAGTGCCATTGCATCATTAGCTAATCAAGCCACTAACTACTTAATTGCTAACCATATCCCCGAACCACTAGGAACTATACATCCTAACATTGCCCCATATGGTGATATTTTCGAAACAAAAGATAGACAAGAAATCGTCTTATCTGTAGGAACAGATAAACAATTTAAGGCATTATGCCGCATATTGAATGTGGAGGAATTAATGGAAGACAGCCGTTTTCAAAACAATCCTGATAGAGTAAAAAATAGAAAAGCATTAATTAATAGTTTGACTAAAAAAATAGAACAGTTTGTTTGTGAAGATATATTAATGGAAGCAAAAAAAAACAAAGTTCCTATCGGTCAAATTAAAAATTTAAAGCAAGTTTTTGAAACGAAAACTGGACAAGAAATGATTCTTGAAAGTAAGGATGGCGCAAGAAGAGTAAAAACAGTCGCTTTTAAAATCAGTTAATTAGATGTTTTACAAATTGAGAACAAAATAAAAAAATGTACTTTTTAACATTTACCCATACAACATAATTATGTTATATTTACTCTAATACATATATCGATCGATATTGTGCACAATAATAGTCCATATCGGCTCATTCAAAATAGCTTGGACAGCAATTTAAATAAGCTGATAACAACAACCCTTAGAGAGACTTTCAGTCTCGATTTATTTTACTAATCAATAGTAGGTAGAATCATTACTACTTTTCTTAAATAGGAAAAGTTTGTAAAGGGCTCAATACCATATACTTTTGAATACATTACTTAGATTTTGCTTCGGCAAAGTCCTGTCATTGTATTGCATCATTACTTGGTATTACTATATGCTATTTCAAAAAATTACTAATGAAAATTTTAAATGTTTTTATATTTATATTAGCCTTCGGCTTATTCGTCACATCATGTACTGATGACAAAACTGGACCTTCAATAACTGAAGATTTATCACAATCACCATTGAGTGATGAAGGAGCAATTATTTCAGATCAATATATAATCTCTTTATCTCCTGATTTTATTCCACCAGCTATTTCTCAAGTTAATCAAGAAGATTTCAGAGATAGAGAACAGAAAGCAGAAGTAATGGAAGCTTTGAAAACTGAAATTGAAACAAAAATTTATGCATTTTTAGCTGAAGCTGGAGTCACAAAGGATGAAATACTTCATGTTTATTCTGTATTGGATGCAGGGGCTGCATTGAAAATTCCAGTTGAGAAGTATGATAAAATACGACAGCTAGAACAAGTTGTTTCAGTAGAATATGACAGAGAAGTTCAACTTCCAGATTTTACGATTGAAGAAGTTGTAACAGAGGAGAATACTCGTGCACAAACAACTCCATGTGGTATAACAAATGCAGGAGGTTATGTTAATGCTAATCAATCAAGATGGATATGGGTAGTTGATACAGGAATTGATTTGGATCACCCAGATTTAAATGTTCAAACAAGTTCAACATATGCAAAAAGTTTTGTAGGAGGTTCTGCAAATGATTGTAATGGTCATGGAACTCATTGTGCAGGTACTGCAGCAGCAAGAAATAACAGCATAGGTGTTGTAGGAGTTGCGGCTAATGCAGTTGTTGTTCCAGTGAGAGTATTAAATTGTAGTGGTTCAGGTTCAACTTCCGGAATTATTTCAGGATTGAATCATGTAGCAACATACGATTTACCAGGAGATGTTGTAAACATGAGCCTTGGAGGCTATTATGGTGGAGGTTGTGCTAATGGCTCATCGTATAGAACAGTTGTAAAAGGATTAGGAAACGCAGGGACAAGAGTAGCAATTGCAGCAGGAAATTCATCTGCTAATTCTGCATATTATCAACCTGCGTGTATTAACAACTTCAATGTTTTCACTATTTCTTCTATGACTTGTGGTAAAAGTTTCAGCGGCTTTTCAAATTACAACATGAATCCTGTTGATTATATAGCTACAGGTAGCAGTGTGTATAGTACTTATAAGAATGGAGGTTATGCAACATTGAGTGGTACTTCAATGGCAGCTCCTCATGTTGCTGGAATATGCCAAGTTAGAAACAATGGTCCTAGAGGTATTGGAACAGTTTATAACAGAGGTGAAAATTATCCTATTGCTAAGAGATAGATAACGTGACGCAAAACCATTGTATAAGTTTTGCAAAATATAGGGAGGAGCGAAATGCTCTCCCTATTTTTTTATTTTACTCTGTAATTTCGATGGTAATAATTGAATCCCCTTTTTCAATACTATTCACTACATCCATATCAGCATCAGATTTTACTTTTCCAAAGACAGTGTGATTTCCATCCAACCAAGGTGTGGGAAGATGAGTTATAAAGAATTGACTACCATTAGATGCAGGTCCTGAATTTGCCATTGATAGGATTCCCATATCATCGTGAACTAAATCAGGGTGAAATTCGTCTTGGAAATTATATCCAGGACTTCCTGTTCCAGTACCAAATGGGCATCCACCTTGAATCATAAATTCTTCAATTACTCTATGAAAATTTAGATTATCATAATAACCTTTCTTTGCTAGTGTTGCAAAGTTTGCAACTGTTTTAGGTGTTTTTGAAGCATAAAGATCCAATGCAATATCACCTTTCGAAGTTTTAATTACCGCCTGTATATCTTTATCATAAGATGCATTATTAATTGCATCAACCATTTCATGTGCATTTATTTTATCTAGTGCAGACATATTTACTTTTTTGCCGCAAAAGTAATCTATATCTATAAAATATTTATAAGTCTAATTAATAAGTTTCATTTGTTCTGTTAAACAATATAGTCTATTCAAAGACCGAGTTAGTGTTAACTAATTCGATAAAATTTCTTTAATTCCATAGCTTTATATCTAGCAAGTATAATTATCATTTATTTAGCAAATTCAGAACATATTTAAATTTTTCATATAAATAAATTTTCTATTCGAAATAAGCCCTTATTTTTGTGGTAAATTAAAACCTAACGTGTGAGTACTTCAATTACAAAACAAGCGGCAGATAATATTAGAATACTATCAGCGGCAATGGTAGAAAAAGCAGCATCAGGTCATCCAGGTGGAGCTATGGGAGGAGCGGATTTTATAAACATTCTATATTCAGAATTTTTAAAATTTGATCCTGACAATCACCAGTGGCCTTTTAGAGATCGTTTCTTTTTAGATCCAGGTCACATGTCTGCTATGCTGTATAGTCAACTGACATTAATTGGTGCAATGGGCATTGAGGATATTAAGAATTTCAGGCAATGGAAATCAGTAACACCTGGTCATCCAGAAGTTGATCAAGCAAGAGGAATCGAAAATACATCAGGTCCTTTAGGATTGGGTCACGCTTTTGGTGCTGGAGCTGCAATAGCAGAAGAGTTTTTAACAACAAGATTTGGGTCATTAGTTTCGCATTATACATACATCTATATTTCAGACGGCGGGATTCAAGAAGAAATATCACAAGGAGTAGGAAGAATTGCAGGTCACCTAGGTTTGGGAAAAATGATAATGTTTTATGATGCGAATGATGTTCAGCTATCTACCAAAGTAGATGAGGTTACTATGGAGGATACATCGGCAAAATACGAAGCATGGAATTGGCAAGTAATTACGATCGATGGTAATGATGACGAAGCGATAAGAAAAGCAATAAAAGCTTGTCAAGATGACACAGAAAGGCCAAGTCTTATTATCGGAAAAACAATAATGGGAAAAGGAGCTGTCAAAGATGATGGAAGCTCACATGAAGGAGAAGTAGAAACACATGGAAAACCTTTAGGAAAATCAAATGCATCCTTTGCAAAGACAATAGAAAATTTAGGAGGAGATCCTGATAATCCGTTTAAAATATTTGATAGAGTTCAGACATATTATAAAGATGTTTTGGACAAAAAGAGAGCAGTTGTTAAAGAACACAATAGGCGATTTGAGGAATGGGAGCTTTCTAATCCAGAGATGGGAGCTAAGTTGAATGGATTTTTAAAAGGACATTTACCTACTATAAAGTGGGATCAAATATCATATGGTGAAAATGCAGCAACTAGAAATGCAAGTTCGGCAGTATTAGGGTATTTTGGTGAGAACATAGAGAATATGATTGTTGCATCAGCTGATTTATCAAACAGTGACAAGACTGATGGTTTCTTAAAAAAGACAAAAGCTTTAGAGAAAGGAGATTTTAGTGGACGATTTCTACAAGCGGGAGTAAGTGAATTAACTATGGCCGCGCTAAGCACAGGGATGGCACTTCATGGTGGAGTGATACCAGTTTGTGCTACGTTTTTTGCTTTTTCTGATTATATGAAACCAGTATTAAGAGTAGCTGCATTAATGGAAACACCTGTAAAATTCATGTGGACACATGATGCTTTCCGTGTAGGTGAAGATGGACCAACTCACCAACCAATAGAACAAGAAGCTCAATTGAGATTACTTGAAAAATTAAACAATCATAGTGGAAAGTCGTCTTTAATCGCTTTCAGACCAGGAGATTCTGCTGAAACGATTCAAGCATGGAAAAAATGTTTGGAAATAACTGATAGACCAACGGGTTTAATTCTTTCGAGACAAAATATTAAAGACATTTCTGCTTCAAATGGTCATTCGAGATTAGAAGATGCAAGTAATCTGTCTAAAGGTGCTTATATCGTTTCAGATTGTGAGGGTACTCCTGATG
>CAYOIL010000122.1:0-240 GCA_964403985.1 uncultured Saprospiraceae bacterium | reverse complement strand
GATCAGAAGTAAGTACACTTTTAAGTGCTTATGACGATCTATCGCAAGACTATAAAGTGCGTTTGATTTCTGCACCGTCGGAAGGATTATTTAATGAACAATCAACTTCATATCAAGATTCTCTTTTGCCTGATGGAATTCCAGTATTTGGAATGACCGCAGGACTTCCTGTTACTTTGCAAGGCTTAGTTGGTAGAAAAGGAAAAGTGTATGGAATGACTCATTTTGGTTATTCTGCAC
>CAYOIL010000121.1:2179-11612 GCA_964403985.1 uncultured Saprospiraceae bacterium | reverse complement strand
GCTCGGAGATGTGTATAGAGACAGCTTTAAGCCTCCAGCTTCAACTGAATTGTAATTTCCTGACATCGCAGCAACTAAACCAGAGAAATGACCAGTTGAGCTGCTTGAAAATGCTACTTCAGGAAAAAGTGTTCCTTGGAGTTCTAACGGAGTTTGCAATAAAGCATCAATTGGAATACTACCAATTAAGTCATTTGGCTCATCATCTGTACCATATGCTATTTTAGTTTCTGGAGGTGCTCCATTTAGCATATTGTAGAAAATATTTCCCTCTACATCTTCATTTTGACTCCCAGCCAAATAGCGCATAAGAACAGCTTCTTGCTGCCTAACACCTCCACCAAAGAGAACAAATACAACATGTTCAGCCATAGGGGTTGTAGTCCTTGAATTAATTATACCGCTAGGTAGTATATAAGGGAATAAGCTACTAGTTAATGCTGCTCCAGCAGTGTTTTTTATAAATTTCCTTCTTTTCATAATGTATCAATAATAGTAATGCTCATTTGACGTAGCAAATGAAAAATAGAAAATATCAGGTGTTAAGTCAGGGTTGCTTTGTATGTAGTTTAGCATCCAAGCTAATTCTGCTTCTGTCGGTTGTCTAGTGTAAAAACGTGTGTATGTTTCCCTAATAAAAGTTTCAGGATCATCAAACATTTCTTGTTTGCTCGGAAGAATAGGAGTGTCCTGCATATATTTACTAACGAGGATGTCATAAGCAATTTGCTTATCCCCTATAGAGCGTATAGCATCTAAAGCTTCCAATAAATTATTGGTACCAATTGGATTTTGAAATAAATTTGTAAAAACAATTGAAACATATTGGGCATCTGTTTTTGCCTTATTCTTATCCGCATTCACGGGTAGTACCTCAATGTCATTAACATCGTATACTTTGTAAATATCTTCTGTACAAGAAAAAGTTGACAGAAGTATTAAAGCACCTAATAATAATTTAATAAAAGTTGGCATATTCATCTGTCACTAAAATTTTTGCAATTACTTGATTTATATCTTCATCTACTTTGTAGGATTCCAAAAGAGTTGCAACTTCTCCAGCTAATCCTTCTCTTTGCAGATATACTTGATAAGCCCATCTTATCATACCTTCTTTCATAGCATTTGAGTTTATCAAAATTCTGATATAGTCTCCTTTACTGTTTCCCGATTCTCCGAAAATAGTATTTAGCATACCAAATTCTACCATTTCATAGGCTCGTTCATATTCTTCTTGTAATGGAAATCGAAACAAGAGTTCATCATATGAAGCATTGATGAAATTAAAAGAATTCATATTTAATTCATCATAAAAATCATTATCTATAATGAAAGCATACATTTCATGGTATTTAAGTTCTCCAGATATGAGCTTTTTCGGGGATTCAAACATCCATTCAAATCTTCTTAATTGATTTAATGTTTTATTGTATCCTTCCCAATTCTCGCTGAGAGAATCTTGTTCAAGTTGGATTCTTAAGTCATTTACTTTTATTTCGTTAATTTCATTATCCGAAACTCCATCTAGACAGCGTATTTTTGCAAGCAGATATAAGTTGTTGTAATATGCTTCGAGATATGATCCTTCATTTTGACTAGGAGTTTTATCTGTCATTAAGCGATTAATCAAGTCCAGTCTGACTTCTTCGCTAAGGTCAGCTTCATTCATTCTATCTACTTCGATAGCTTTTTCTGCATCGGTGGGGCCTCTTCCTATAATATCAATAAACAATCGATTGACATAGTTTTCTATTTTAATTTTGGAGATTCCAGCGGAAGAAAAAGAATCGTTGTCTGGAACAACTTCTTCAAATCTTGATTTACAACTTACAACTAGAGTGCAAATAAAGAAGAGAATAATAGCTCTATAAAAATGTCCTTGAATCATTTTGCTATTCAATAATATTGTTCAAAAATTGGTTTTCGATTTTCAGGTGTATTTTCTAGTGTCTATTCAATGTACAATGTAAATATCGATATGCTGTCACTATATGTTGCAATATAGTAGAATTGAAATTACCATTCAACCTCCACTAAATTTATTTATAAATTGAATGAATTTACAATAGAAAGACTCTTATAAAATTGATTGCGTCCCTTCATAGAGCTTGTTTTTTTATTTTATTTTCAAAATCAAATTTATTTAGCTTGAGTTAATTCTCTTTTTTATAATAATTATATGCTATTAATTATCACCCATGCGGGTGTAGGACCCTCACTTTCTAGCTTCTAATTTAGTGGTAAAATAAACTATTTATAATGGGCGGTCCAGTAAATGATGTTGTTAATAATGAAACAGAAAGTTCAAGTTCAGTTGCGAATCAGACTTCAGGTTTTGCAGAAGGTGTAAATTCATTACCAGCTGCTCCATACTCAAATAAATCAACCGCTAATCAAGAGAATTCAGACCAGTCAGAAGGAGAGGGAAAAGGTAAAAGTACACCAATAAAAATGCCTTTTGATTTAGGGACAGTGAAAACTGTTAAGGAAGCTCTTGATGCTCTTAAGGAACTTCGCATTAACAGTATTAAAATTATTGATGTTGTCAAGAATAGTGAAGATATAGCTGCAGATTTATCAAGTCTAGAAATGGATAAAGATGCTACAGAATCTATAATGGGTAAGCTTTTAGGGAGTGATAAAGGAGAAGATGCAGAACTTGATGATGAAACAAAATTTGATTTAGAGACTTTAAGCGAGACCTATGTTACAAGTTTTGAACCGGCATTTGATGATGTAAAAAAGAAAGGGTCTACAACATATGATAAATTAGGTTCTTTTCAGAAGTTGGATGCGAATACAGGTGAAATGAAAGCTTTAATGCAACAAGCTTATCAAAACAATGATAGCAGCATGTTAAAAAAGATTGAAGACTTTCTAGGCACAGTTGAATATTATAATGAAAAAGGTAAAAGTTTTAGCTCAACTGCTGGACGATTTAGCTCTAAGATTAAAGATTCAAAGTTGCTTACTCATCTTGATGGAGTTACTGGGGAAGTTGGAAGTTTTCTAGATAAAGGAAATGCCATGTTAGATAGAGCTAAGAAATTAAATGAAGCTTATGAGGCAATGGGAGGTCAATCAGAATCGGTAGAAGGTCCAGTGAAAGGACTTAAGCTTACTATGGACATGGTAGATGGCATGATAAATTTACTTGATCTGCCCGGTTTAAATATGATCCAGGTTATGTGGAATAACTTTTATAAACCAATGATTGATATTTGTATTGAAGGCTTATTTAAATTGGCTAGCCATGTTAAAGGAAGAGTCAAAGACTTGTTACAGCTTCATATTCGTGAATGGAATTCCCATAAAGGAGATCACCCTCCTACAATTAGATATCTACAGGAGTATCTTGATTCTATTAGTATTCCTAAAGAAGTATTTGACTTTATGTGGTATACAATGAAAGGATTAAAGACAAATCTGAATCAAACAATCATAGATTATTTCGAAGATAATTACGATAGGATCGATGCAGGGACTAAAACTATGCTACCATATGAAGGTTTTGGACCAATGTGGAATCTAGATTTAAAATCATTTAGGTATTGGGCGTCAAAAGAAAAATTTTCTTTGTGGTCCTTATTTTTTGGTGTTGCACTGCCGCATCCTCCAGGAACTAAATAGAGTTAGGTATATGAAAAGTCACGAACAAGTGTTCGTGAGTTCTTTATTTGCGGAAATCTGAAATTTCTAATTATTTGAACTTATAGTTTGATGTCTTTGTAAATTGCCAAATAAAAAATGGCAATAGCGCTTGTGGTGGAATATTGTACTATATATTGTTCTATTTTACTATGAAAAATACGTATTTAAATGACTTATATTAAAAATAATTTCATTTTTTTCTTTTAAAATTTAATTCCAATTATAGCTTTACAACATGTTTACAAATATTATTATATCAATTATTATTTCTATCGTGGTCATTAAATGACATCGAAGAATAGTTTATTGATTTAATGAAAAGGGCTGTTCTTCGAAAAGGAGTAGCCCTTTTTTAATGCAACTAAATGGACAAAAGAAATAAATATCGTAGTCATTACTTGACATCGAAGAATGTTTTATTGAAATAATTATAAAGGGCTGTTCTTCAAAAATTGAAGTAGCCCTTTTTTAATGCAACTAAATGGACAAAAGAAATAAATACAGTAGACAGGTAACGCAAGATCCCAGTCAACCTGCAGCTCAAGCAATGCTTCATGCTTTGGGACTATCTAAAAAGGATTTATCAAAGCCTTTTATAGGAATTGCAAGTACTGGTTATCAAGGAAACCCTTGTAATATGCATTTAAATGACCTTGCAGCAGGTTTAAAAACATCTATTGACGCGCAAGAATTAGTTGGATTAATATTTAATACTATAGGTGTAAGCGATGGAATTTCGATGGGTACCTACGGAATGAGATATTCTTTGCCTTCGCGTGATATAATCGCAGATAGTATGGAAACTGTTGTCCAAGCGATGAGTTATGATGGTCTTATAACAATCGTTGGATGTGACAAAAACATGCCTGGAGCTTTAATGGCCCAACTTCGACTAAACAGACCTGGGATATTGATGTATGGTGGAACTATTGCGTCCGGATGTGTTGCAGGAAAAAAATTAGATGTTGTTTCAGCTTTTGAAGCTTGGGGAGAAAAAGTAAGTGGTAAAATTAATGACAAACAATTTCAAGAAGTTATTGAAAATGCTTGTCCTGGAGCTGGAGCATGCGGGGGTATGTACACAGCTAACACTATGGCTTCCGCTATTGAAGCGATGGGAATGAGCCTTCCTTTTAATTCATCAAATCCAGCGGTTAGTTCTGAAAAGGTAAATGAATATCAAGGAATCGCTAAAGCCATGGATTCTTTGCTCACTCTTGATTTGAAACCAAGGGATATAGTAACAAAGGCGGCTCTTGAAAATGCAGTACGTTTGATTATGGTTTTAGGAGGAAGTACAAATGCAGTTTTACATATGATGGCTATTGCAGATTCTGCTGAAGTGGAATTTTCACTCGATGATTTTACAAGAATAGCAGAAGAAACACCTTTTTTAGCTGATTTAAAGCCAAGTGGAAAATTCCTTATGGAAGATCTACATAATGTGGGTGGAATCCCAGCCGTACTTAAGTTTATGTTGGAAGAAGGTTTGCTTGATGGATCGTGTATGACAGTTACAGGAAAGACAATGAAAGAGAATCTGGCTGTAGTGGATGGTTTAAAAGCTAATCAAAAAGTTATTTACCCAGTTGATCAGCCAGTCAAAGAAACTGGGCACATCAGAATTTTATATGGAAATATTGCAAATGAAGGTGCAGTGGCAAAAATCACTGGAAAAGAAGGAAGCTTTTTTAAAGGTAAGGCAAAAGTTTTTGAAGGAGAGTTTGATGCAAATCAAGGAATTGCTGAAGGAAAGGTAGAGAAAGGAGATGTAGTTGTTATTCGATACGAAGGGCCAAAAGGAGGTCCAGGTATGCCTGAAATGCTTAAACCAACAGCTGCTATTATGGGTGCTGGCTTAGGAAATGATGTTGCATTAATAACAGATGGTCGATTTAGCGGCGGAACTCATGGTTTTGTTGTGGGCCATATTTGTCCCGAAGCTCAAGTAGGAGGTACTTTAGCATTAATAAAAGATGGAGACGAAATTTCAATTGATGCGGTAAATAACACTATAGAATTGAGTGTTTCGGAAGAAGAATTACGTGAAAGAAAAGAGAAATGGATAGCTCCTAAACTCAAAGTTCAAAGGGGTAGCCTTTATAAGTATGCACATATTGTCACATCAGCTTCAACAGGCTGCTTAACTGATAAATTTTAATATGGAATCTTTACAAACTAAAAATAAAATTACAACTGTAAAAGAAACAATGAATGGCTCTAAAGCAGTTTTAGAGGCACTTGTCAATGAAGGTGTTGAATATATATTTGGTTATCCTGGAGGTGCTATTATGCCAATTTATGATGAATTATATCATTATACTGATAAGTTAAAACATATTTTAACTAGACATGAACAAGGAGCAACTCATGCTGCTCAAGGATATGCTCGTGCATCTGGTAAAGTTGGAGTTTGCTTTGCAACCTCAGGGCCTGGTGCTACAAATCTAGTTACAGGTATTGCTGATGCTCAGATAGACAGCACGCCTTTAGTTTGTATAACTGGTCAAGTTGCTGCGCATTTATTGGGTACTGATGCATTTCAAGAAACAGATATAATTGGAATCTCCATGCCGGTTACCAAATGGAATTTCCAGATAACTTATGCTGAAGAAATTCCTGAAGTTTTAGCGAAGGCATTTTACATCGCGCAAAGTGGACGTCCAGGACCAGTTTTAATTGATATTACGAAGAATGCACAATTTGAGAAATTTGATTTTTCGTATGAAAAATGTAGAGGATTTCGATCTTACATACCAACTCCTTCAATGGATTTGAGTCAAGTAAAGAATGCCGCTGATGTGATCAATTCCGCAAAAAAACCATTGCTTTTACTTGGTCAGGGAGTAATTTTGGCGGAAGCCGAAAAAGAATTAAAAGACTTGATAGAAAAAGCTCATATTCCAACAGCATGGACCATAATGGGCTTGTCGGCACTTGAAACGGCACATGAATTAAATGTAGGAATGCTAGGGATGCATGGAAATTATGGACCTAATAAATTGACTAACGAATGTGATGTTTTAATCGCCGTTGGTATGCGCTTCGATGATCGAGTTACGGGTGATTTAAAACGGTATGCAAAACAAGCCAAAGTCATTCATATAGAAATTGATAAGGCTGAAATTAGTAAAAATGTGCATGCTCATTATCCTGTTTTAGGTGATGCAAAAGAAATTTTAAAAGCTCTTCTTCCTTTAGTCAATGACAATAATCATAGTGATTGGCTGGCCGAATTTAGGTCTTGTGATAAACAAGAAGTTGATAAAGTGATTAATGAAGAGCTTAATCCAAGTACCGAGACTCTTACAATGGGAGAGGTGATAAAACATATAAATCAGAAGACGAATAATAATGCAATAATTGTTACAGATGTAGGTCAACATCAGATGGTAGCTTGTCGCTATGCGGGTTTTACCCAAACACGTTCTTCTATAACTTCAGGGGGATTAGGTACAATGGGGTTTTGCTTGCCCGCAGCAATAGGTGCCAAATTTGGGGCACCTAATCGAGAAGTAATAGCAATAATTGGTGATGGTGGAGTTCAAATGACGATTCAAGAACTGGGTACGATTCTACAAACTAAAATCAATATAAAGATTGTGATTTTGAATAACGAGTTTTTAGGAATGGTGAGGCAATGGCAGGAATTATTTTTTGACAAAAGATATTCAAGTACGGAAATGATTAATCCAGATTTTATGCTTCTGGCTAAAGCCTATTCTATAGAATGTAAGAAAGTTGATAAAAGAGATCAATTAGAAAATGCAGTTAAAGAAATGATGGAATACAATGGTTCTTACTTTATGGAAGTGAGAGTGGGTAAAGAAAATAATGTATTTCCTATGGTTCCATCCGGTGCGTCTGTAAGCGAAATAATTTTAGAAAAACCAGAAAGCTAAGAAATGAAAAAATTAACAATTTCAATATTCTCAGAGAGTAGAGCAGGAATCTTACATAAAATATGTACGGCTTTTTCTCGGAGGAAAATTAACATTCTTAGCTTGACTGCTTCTGAGAGTGAAGTTGATGGAGTGTTTCGCTATACTTTATTGGTAGAAGATGAAGAAGAAAAGATAAATAAGATGGTTTTGCAACTTGAAAAGCAAGTAGAAGTAGTAAAAGCCTTCTACCATTTTGAAGAAGAGCTTGTTTCACAAGAATTAGCTCTTTTTAAAATTCCTACCTCAGCAATGACAAATGGGAATGCAGAAAAAATAGTAAGAGAACATAATGCGAGATTCTTACGGATAGAACAAGATTATGCAGTTATCGAAAAGACTGGATATAATAAAGAAATCAAGGCGCTTTTTGAAGAACTAAAACCTCTTACGATTTTAGAATTTGCTAGCTCTGGTAGAGTAGCAATAAGTAAACCAGAAACTGAAATTAAATCATATTTTAATCAAGAAGTACCCGATGAGACTATGCCTTATAGGGTAAGCATATAAATCACAAAATTCAAAAATAAAATTTAAAAAAAATGGCAAAATTAAATTTTGGCGGAACGGAAGAAAATGTTGTAACTAGAGATGAGTTACCTCTTAGTCAAGCGCAAGCAAATCTTCAAAATGAAACTATTGCAGTCATAGGATATGGTGTTCAAGGTCCTGGTCAAGCGCTAAATTTAAGAGACAATGGCTTTAATGTAATAATTGGTCAAAGACAAAATTCTAAAACTTGGGATAAAGCAGTTAAAGATGGTTGGGAGCCAGGTAAAACATTATTCCCAATTGCAGAAGCGACACAAAAAGGCACGATTATACAGTATCTCTTAAGTGATGCTGCTCAAATCGAATTATGGCCAACGATTAAAGAGAATTTAAACGAGGGAGATGCATTGTACTTTTCACATGGGTTCGCTGTCACTTTCAAAGATCGTACAGGAGTTATTCCTCCAGCTAACGTAGATGTAATTTTAGCCGCGCCAAAAGGATCAGGAACAAGTTTAAGAAGACTGTTTCTTGCAGGAAAGGGCTTGAATTCTAGTTTTGCTATTTTCCAAGATGCAACAGGAAAAGCAAGAGAAAGAGTAACGTCATTAGGTATAGGGATCGGTTCAGGTTATTTGTTTGAGACCACTTTTAGAAAAGAAGTATATAGTGATTTGACAGGAGAAAGAGGTTCATTAATGGGAGCTGTTCAAGGTATGTTTGCTGCACAGTATGATTTATTAAGAAGTAAAGGACACAGCCCTTCAGAAGCTTTTAATGAAACTGTAGAAGAGGCAACAGAATCACTTTATCCTTTAATTGCTGAAAATGGAATGGACTGGATGTATGCTAATTGTAGCACGACTGCGCAAAGAGGAGCATTGGATTGGTGGAAAAAGTTTAGGGATGCTACAGCACCAGTATTTGCGGAATTATATGAAGAAGTAGAGACAGGAAGAGAAGCACAACGGTCAATAGATACAAATTCTCAATCAGATTATAGAGTGAAATTAGATGCTGAGCTTGCTGAATTAAGAGAAAGTGAAATGTGGAGAGCTGGTAAAACTGTACGCTCATTGCGTCCTAAAAATTAGAAAAATGTCAACGGCAACATCTATTCAAAACCAAATTTCAATAGAGGAAATCATGAAAGCTCAGCATCGATTGGCTGGAGTAGTTATGAAGAGCCCTTATATTAGGAATTATAATTTGAGTGAATTTTATGGCTGCAATCTTTGGTTGAAAAGAGAGGATTTACAAGTTGTAAGATCATTCAAAATCAGAGGAGCATTTAATAAAATAAAATCATTGGATGAAGCTGAATTAAAAAAAGGAATTATATGTGCAAG
>CAYOIL010000121.1:1294-2169 GCA_964403985.1 uncultured Saprospiraceae bacterium | reverse complement strand
TGTGCAAGTGCAGGTAATCATGCACAGGGTGTTGCCTTTGCTTGCGCACATCTTTCAATTTCCGGTACAATAGTAATGCCTTCTACAACTCCAAGTCAGAAGGTGAAAAAGGTGCAACATTTCGGGAAAGATAAAGTAAAGATTATACTTGAAGGCGATACGTTTGATGATGCATATAAAGTTTCTCTTGACTTACAAAAGGAAACAGATGCAGTATTTATTCATCCTTTTGACGATGATTTAGTTATTGCAGGACAAGGGACAATTGCTTGCGAAATTGTAGAAGAGTCTAAAGAATCTTTAGATTATTTATTTGTTGCTGTAGGAGGTGGAGGATTGATATCGGGTATTTCCAGTTATATGAAGAAAATTAGTCCTACTACAAAGATTATTGCGGTAGAAGCTGCAGGTGCCCCTGCGATGTACAATTCTATTAAAGCGGGAAAGAGGGTAATGTTGGATTCAATAGATGGTTTTGCGGATGGAGTTGCAGTAAAAGAAATAGGATCTAAGACATTTAAAATATGTCAAACACATGTCGATGATTTTCTTTTAGTAGAGGAGGGGGCTATATGTTCGTCTATTTTACGCTTATATAATGAAGAAGCTATAGTTGCAGAGCCTGCAGGAGCAATAGGAATTGCAGCACTAGATCAATATAGTGAAAAGATTAAAGGGAAGAACGTAGGAGTTATCATATGTGGTGGAAATAACGATGTAGCGAGGACGGAAGAAATAAGAGAAAGAGCTTTGCTACTGCGATTCCTCCGTGTCCTCTGTGCTCTCCGTGGTGAATCTTTCTTAATTACTGGGAAGCGGTATCAAACTGTGAACCAGTGCGGGCGACGAACACGTCTTCTAACGTCGGTTTGCCG
>CAYOIL010000121.1:676-1284 GCA_964403985.1 uncultured Saprospiraceae bacterium | reverse complement strand
AAGAAGCATTACTTTATTATTAAATTTCCTCAGAGGTCAGGGGCATTAAAAGAATTTTTGGATGTCTTAGGACCAGAAGATGATATTGCACATTTCGAGTATACTAAGAAAAATAATCGATCGACAGGCCCAGCTTTAGTAGGTATAGAGTTGAAAAATAAAAGTGATTTTGATGAGCTAATTGAGCGGATGAAAGAAAAGAGAATCAATTTTGAACATATAAATAATAGCCCTATGTTATTTGAATGGATTGTTTGATAGGATACAATCGAATACAAATGAAGAGAATTTAAATAAAGCAGTCTCTCAAAATTATTTTGAGAGACTGCTTTATTTATAATAAATTGCGGCTAAATATATAAGTCAAAATAGTACTGATAATCTAAAATTTTATAAACTGTTTCTGAATTTGTAGGTTCTTATGCCATATTTCAATAATGTAACATCCAACTTTTAAATTCTCTACATTTAAAGTTTTGGATTGGTCATTGAACGTCTCGTTATAAACGACCTGACCCAATTGATTGTAAAGAATAACTTTTGTGATGGGTTCATTTTTAATTATAGATTCAATGGTTAAAAGAGATGAACTTGGATTAGGATCTTAT
>CAYOIL010000121.1:0-666 GCA_964403985.1 uncultured Saprospiraceae bacterium | reverse complement strand
CTTTTGGCTCTTTTAATAAATGTATTGAAGTAATTCCTAACACTTGAACTGATGAAAAGCTATAATTGCCGTCTGAATCATACATTTTTAAGCGGTAATAAATGAAATCAATAGCTCCATACTTCGAGCTAATGTCCATATCAGTAAATGTATAATTATCGATAGAAGACGAATTTTGAATGGCGGTAACTTCCCCAATTTTATTGAAATTTTGCCCATTTACTGACGATTCGATGTCAAATTTTTCAGCATTTGCGGTTCCTGCAGTTGACCAAGTTAACTCTGCATCTTCTCCTTGTTTTTCTACATCAAAAGATAATAAATTCACAGGAAGAACAATTTCACTTGAAGAATATGCAGCTAACATTCTTATATAAGCCGCTTGGTAATAAATTGCAGGTTCTGTTATTTCCCAAGATACTTCAGTAGTACCATTAAAGTCATCATAAGATTTTTGAGATGGTTGACCATAAGGTGGAGAATTTTCAGGATACGAATAACTGTTGTTTGGGCCTCCTGGTATAAAGCCTGGAGCTGGTCCATAAAGTGAAGTTTTAGCATTGTCAAATTCAGATCCATCTGCAAACCAAGAATGATAAATTTCATCTACACTATTTTCTGCTCCATATTCATACATATTCGATAAATAAACCTTTGTTAATGGAT
>CAYOIL010000120.1:6304-11671 GCA_964403985.1 uncultured Saprospiraceae bacterium | reverse complement strand
GCGACTCACGGGCGGATGACGTGCCGATGAAGCCAAGGCCGCTGCTGAAATCCTCGTAGAAACCCTTGGTTTCATCGAAAGCTGTAATCGGCAGAATTGCGCCGCCGAGATTGATCGAGTCCCAGACTGCCATCAGCCAACCCTCACGCTAGACACTGACCACGGCTGAGTGGCGTCACGTGCTTCGATGCTCATCACTGCTCGATCTGCCTCCATTGAAAGCTCAAGGCGTAGTCATCGGTGACATCAAGGCGCGTCAGAGATCCGGTGTTCAGTGGCCGATACACACGCAAGTTGCCAACGTCCGAGTCCCACCCCAGATAGCCGGCATGTACGATGTTAAACGGCTCCTCTTCTGCGGTTGATTCCAGAAACTCGCGCACAAAAGGCCGTGTGATTGGCGTGATCCACGGTGCTCGCATTGATCCTCTGTACCAGCGCCCGTGCACCGTCGTTGCCTTTCGCAGGCCGAGCCGACTGAACTGTGTCGAGCCATCAACGTAGGGTACGGGCGGGTCGTCTTGATCAAGCTCCAGCAGCAGCGACACTTGCGTGCCGAGACGATCGGCCGTGGCCGGCGCTCTGGTGACGGTGTAAACCATCTCAACCTGATCACTCACGCCGCCCGCTCCGTGTTGCGAACGATTTTGCCGCTACTGTTCACAATCACGTTCGTCGAGCTACTGCCCTCGACAATGCCGTCAACGCCTAGCTCCTTGATCGCCTCACGATTGATAATCTGATCATCAAGCACAAACGTTACTTGCACCGGTGCCGCTTCGGTGCCGCCGGACTCAAGCGCCTGTCGAGTGGCTGCGGTAGTTGACACCGAACCTCCAGTAGACGACGCACCCGATGGCGTACCACCTTGCAAAGCCGCCTCGATGCCTGCAACGTTGGCAATCGTTCCAGCCCATGATAGAGCCGCAGCAATGCCGCCACCCACTACGCCGCCATACAGCGATGCCTGATTGCGCGCACGCTCCGCTGCCGATATGCCAGCAACCAATGCCTCAGTCTGCGCTATGCGTGCGGCGATCTTTGCCCCTCGATTGCTCTCGCCTGCGATTGAGTCAACCAGCGACGCAGCAATGCCCAGCGCACTCGCGGCAAAGTTGGCTTGTTGCTGCTTACGCGCAGACGCAGATCGTGCCTCTATACCTGCAATGCGAGCTTGCTTTTCTTCTTCAAGCCGAATGATGAGCTCGCTGGTTTCTTCCCGACGCGCGACATCAAGCTCGCCCAGCTCTTGAAGCAATCCCTGCCGCCGGGTGATCTCATCAATGATCGTGTCGGTCTCGTCCTGCAGTAGCGACCTGGTGTCGTCAAGGTTCGCAACCAGTGGCTGCAGTGTTGCCTGCCTCTCCGTTGCCGCATCGTCCTCTTGTCGTTTGTCGAGCTCGGCCAGGGCATCAACGCGCGCCTCAATAGCCCTCAGTTCAGCGTCAGTCGCCTCTTGAATCCGCGCCGGGTAGTCGCGCTTGAATTGGTCAATGATATCGATCCGGCGCTGATACTCGATCTGAATGCTTTCGGTCTCGGTCGCAAGCGACGAGACGATAGCCTCGAATTGAGAATCGTTGGCGGCGGGGGCGGTAATGACGCCAGTGTCACGGGTAGGCGCGGCGGGTGGTGTTGGTGCAGCGACAGTAATGCCAAGATCGACGCCTGTTTCGAATCGCTGCCTCAGTGCCTCAAGGTCGCGCGCCGCTTCGACTGATTCCGCGCGAGCGCTGGCAACTTGATCCTCGAGAGATGACCAGAAAGTCTGGTCGCCCACCTGCCCCGCAAGCTCGTCCTTGAGTTGCTGCAGGATGGTGAGCTGGCCTTGAAGCTGCGCCTCTGCCTCGTCATCGCCGAAGAAAGCGCCCGCACGAGAAGCCAGAACATTCACTTCCTGCAGTCCGATCTTCAAGCTGTCAAAAGCGTTATCCAGCCCCTCGACGCCGTTACCAATGAAACCGATCACATCGACAAAGAAGTTGCCGAAGTCCTCACTGACAGAGCGAACGCCATCAAGGCTCTCGCCCATCCCGAATATTTGGCGAACAACGCCAGTGATGGCAGGTGCCATCTCGGCTGTGAAGACAAGGCCTGCAGCGCGCGCATTCGATTGCACAAGCTGTAGCGTGTCGTTCATGGTCTCAACGCCGGATACGTCTGATTCTGTCAGCGCCAGATTCAGGTCGCGCATTCGATCAGCAGCACCGCGAACCTCGTCGCCATACAAGCGCACAAGATCAGCACCGCGAGCACCGAATATGTCGGACGCAATACGGATCTTGTCGCCTTCGTCGTCAACTTGCTTGAGAGCATCAAGGACGGCCAGAATCCGCTCCTCTGGCGCAATTCGTTGAAGCTGCTCCGATGAAAGCCCAAGGGCATCTAATGCGTTCTTGGCTTCACCAACACCTGTAGCGGCTTCTGATATTCCGTCAAGCCCTTTCTGCAGGCTCTTCGCCAGCGTCGTTTGCGCTATCCCTGCACGCTCTGACGCGTCTGAAAACGCCTGCAGTGATGCGACACCGATACCCGTTTTTTCTGACAGCTTTCCTAGGCTATCGATTGACTGAGCGTTGGCCCCAACAATACTCAATCCAGCTGCGCCAGCCACAGCGCCTACCGCTGCAACGGCAAGCCCCGCCCGCGCTGCAGTTGCGGACAAGCGAGCAAACGACGACCCGGCAGAGTCCAGCCCCGCGCGGGTTCTGTCATCAGCTGTGATCGTGTAATTGGCTGACGCGCGTGATCGAGCCATTATTGACCGCCCTCTTTATCGCGCTGCCGCCTGGCATCACGCGCTTGCTTTCTGATGCGCCGGAACGAAGGCCACACCCTCATCTCGACTGTGTTCATTTCAAGCGCACACGAGCCGCCGAATACCGTTGTATCGAAGTCATCGGCCGTCACAAACAAGCGCATCAGATTCGGATCAGCCGTCAGGACTTTCCCAGCTCTTCATCCGCGAGCTGAGTGCGAGAGCCTGCGGCCATCTGAACCACGACACTCTCAACGGTTTCGGGGGTAACGGCTGCCTCCAGATCGGCGGCGTGTGACTGCGTGAATATCTTCTCGCCTTTGCTGTCAAGCGCTCGCTCAACCAGTATCGAAGCCCATGTGCCTTTCTGCGCGTGTATCTCGCCTATCCGTCGCTTGTCGGTTTCATTCAGGCGGCGGTAGTAGAACGAGACACCCGGCCACTCTTTTGGCTCGATAGGCCCACGCAATGCTGACTGCTCGCGAAACTCCTTTTGCGCAATCATCAGTATCTCGTGCGCCGAAAGATCGGCAGGCGCTGGCTTGCCTTTCTCTGCGCGCTCTGAGCGCTCAGCCGCTTCTTGCGGCGGCACGTCCTGCGCATCAATAAGCGCCATTGGATTCACCGCGACTTCTGAAGGCATCATGCTTTCGGCTGGTTCTCAAGTGAGCCGCCGTTGACGGTGATGGAAAGCGACACGCCGACCAGGCCGTTGTATTCGGAACCACTTCGGTTACGTGAACCCACCTCGCAATCTGAATAAACGATCAAGTCGTTGTCCTCGCCGACCGCGCACACGTAGATCTTCTCAACGCTCTGGCCTTTTTGCAGATGGCTTTGCGGGTAGTCAGCGAGATCGAAGTAGCATTCGAGCGTCACTTGCTCGCTGCCTGTGGTGTTGCGCGTGCGCGAGATCGCGTTTCCCTCGGCGTCAACACGCCCGATGATCGGGATGTCCTGCGAGCTCGTGGACGATGAATCTCCCCATGTCCGCACCTCTCCGATACGCTGGCGCGTGCTCGCACCACCACCTGACGGCGGGATAAGCGCCTCGATGTACGTGACGTCAACTGCTTGGTAGGCCATTACTCAGCTCCTTTCTTGCCGGTGTCCGGCACGGGTTCAAAAACAAACGTGTGATATTTCGCGCGAAAGCCCTCGGCATCCAGCGCCTTGGAGTCTTTTGGCCATGACGGCACGAACTTCACGGCATCACCTTTGCCGCTCACGTCAATCGTCACGCTGTTGTGTGCGCACTTGAGCTGCTTCAGTTCTCCACGCGCAGCAGCAGACAGCGCTTGCTCAGCGCTGATAGTCTTGTTCATCTCAGGGGTTCCTTAGATCAGGGTGTAGGGATCGCCGCGACGCACTCGGTGCAGCAGCGTGAATTGCAACGTCAGGCGTACAAATGACTGATCGTTGTCGTCGTTCGTTACGTCGGCTTCCTCGCCAGCTTTCTCAATGCGAACGGTTGCGCCATTGATCTTGTGATGGCCAATGTTCTCGAGCAATGACTCCTCGATCTTGGCGCTGATGCGTTTCGCTCGAACCAACGGCTCGTCCTCGTCAGCCACTTCGCGCACGGATACCTCGACATCGATCTCGAGCGATTGGCCTTTGGCATCAAGGCTGGTCCACTCGTCAAAAGCATCCTCGCCGGCATAGGCCACGTTGATCTTTGACCAGTCTTCGGCGTACAGCGGCAACGCTGAGTGAGCAGTCGTTACTGATGCAGCTTGTAGCGCGGCGAGTCGATCAACAGCCCACTGGTAAATCACCAGGGTTGCAGGCTCTTGACTCATCGTGCTGTGCCTACCTTGTTAAGCCTGCGAACCATGTCGCGCTCAAACTCACGTCTGAACTCTGCGCCGGCCACTCGATCACCGACCTGCTCGATTAAGCCCGGTGCGATTTTCTCAAGATTCAGCTTCAAAGCCTTAACCGGGAACCGGGCTCGGCCTTCGCGAACGTACAACGTCGCCGCTCCGCCCCTCATGCTGGCGAGAAACGCATTGCTCAACGACTTTCCTGCTGGCACGTCAACCAAGTCACGCAGGTTTGCCGGTAGCTCTTTATTGCGGCCCTTGAGCACACCGCTGACGGGTATGCCATTGGCAAGGCCCATCCATGTCTTTGCGCGCAAGCTGCGTCGGTTCGCGCGATACGTCTTGACCTTTGGGCGCAGCAGCTTCTGCTTGATGCCCGTCTTGGATGACAGCTCGCGACGAAACTGAGTCGTGGACTTAGCCGCCGTCTTGTTCAGTGCCGTCACCAGTGCCTTCTTGACCAGCGCGGGCTGCTTCACTTTCAAGTCTCGCGTGACCGCCGTGATATCGCCACGAATGTTGATACTCATTCGGGATACAACTGCGCGCACTTGGTAAATGTGTGGCCCGAAAACACAATCGGGAACGTGTACGGAAACCCTGGCGGACCCTTTGGCACATCAGCACACAAAGGCCCGAGCGCGTGCAATCGCAACAATGAGCGCCCCTGTCCGTCGTGCTCGATGCGGGTGATCTTGTACACCAGTCGCGCAAGCTCCCGATCTCGTTCGATCATCAACCGAAGATCATGCTTCAACCTGTGCGACTGATAGCGTTTCACAT
>CAYOIL010000120.1:0-6294 GCA_964403985.1 uncultured Saprospiraceae bacterium | reverse complement strand
GAATTGACACCGAAGGCCGATAACCCTCGGCCTCAAGTGTTTCCTCAAAGGGCTCCTCGTAGATGCCCCTGACAACTACCTCGTCAGATATCGCCGCGCTCATGGCAATCGTGACCGTGCAATCAGAGAACGTATCGGTGATTGCGGTGTTCGATTGCGCGATGAGCGCGGCGAAGCTCATAGCCCGAGCCGCTTCTCGATCATATTGGCAGCCGTGCCGTGATCACGTCCGGACACATCGACTTCAAAGCGATCCAGCAATACAGCGTTCAGCGCATCAAGCTCGAACTCAGCCCAATACCCCTCGCGAGCCTCATCATCAAGGTCTACCAGGGCACTGAACAGGTCCTCGTTTGATGGCATGTCAGCAGCAGGCGGAGCGGCAACCTGAGCCGTCTCACCATCGAGCGAACCGAATCTCGGGTTCTTTGCCATACGAGCCGCGACCGCACTCGGCACCTGACCCGGTCCGTCGCCGACCTCATACACACCCTTTGACAGAGTGCGCGAGAGATCAGCAACGTACACGTCACGCAGTAACGTGAGGGCAGCCATTACGCGGCTACTCCGGCACTCTGCAGTACCGCCGGGTGTGTGCAGACGTGAAGCGGGTAAGTCTTTGCTTCAATCTGAACCCACTCGTCGCGATCACGATCACGAATGACCTGAGCGTAACGACGACGGCCGGGCTGGTTGGCCACAGCAAACGACTCGCCCGGTGCGCGAACATCAAGAAACAGGCCGCGTGCGCCTGTCGGAAAAAATCGCGCCTTGTCTGCTTCAATCGCTACCGTTGATTTGTCATCGGTGCCGCGATAGTTTTCAAACGTGATTCCGCCAAAGGTAAACGTCTCGCTGATCTGATCGCGAAGCCGTGCACCTTCCTGGTACTTGTAGGTCTCTTGCATGGCAGGGTGTGTAACCAGTGAGTCATAAAACTCATCACCGCACAAAGCATGCACCCCGGTCATGGTCATCCCCTTCGCGTTGTCTCTCATGCGACGCTTTATGTCTCGGCAATCCTGACGAAACAAGCCGATGTCAGATTCGCCTCGACCAGCAAAGTCAAAATTAACCTCGCCCGCCTCGGTAACGCCCCACTCATCAAACCAGTCGTAGATCAGAGAGCCATCTGCATCGATCACGCGACCCTGAATCATGCCGAGAAGCATGTGCTCTTCAGTTAGCGAGATGTCCGCGTCCAACCGCTCTAGGCGCCGAGCAACCTCACTCTGCATCTGCTGCAGCTCTGACTCACTGCCAAACGCTCGCACGTTCTGGATCTCGTGGGCATACATCTTGTCGAACTCACCAACACGACGAGTCTCAAAGCTGCGCAAATCACGCTGCTCACCGTTCAGCCGAGTCAAGGGGGTTGCGCGCGGCGTGGTTGGAACGAGCTTCAACGCCCCTTCCTTGCGCTTCTCAATAGAGACTGCCGTGGTGCGCACAGGCTCCTGGGTGGTCAGGTTCAAAGACTGCAATCGATTAGGCCGATACTCGACTCGATCAATCGCGTTCAACATTGAAACCAAGTCGAACGCCTTGGAGTCAAAGATATTCATGTGTGCCATGACTGTTAGGCTCCTGTGTTGCGGACGATGACGCCCTGTGATTCAAGCGATGCGTAGGCCGCATCCATGTGTGCTTGCGTGGCGTCGTCATTGAACACCAATCGCTCGGCGGTAACCTCGGCATCGCGGACGATGACGGCGGCTTGCATTGCGGCATCTGCAGTGTTTGCAGCCAACATAAGAATGGCCGACGCTGTGCCTGTGCCATCAAAGCGCACAAACTCACCGCCGGACTCTTTGAGCACCGTCCCGGCCGCTAACTCAACAGCGTCAACACCCAGGGTCACCTCATCACGAGAGCGACGGCCCTGTGCCTCGGACTCGATGAACGCTGCATCGAGATACATCGCTTCAGTCAGAACGGTCATTACGCTGCTCCTCGGTTGAACGCCTTATCCCATCCGGCCTCGGCGTCTTGATATTCGCGATCCTCATCACTCTGATCGCCGTTGTCGCTCGCTACTCTTGCGTTACTGCCATCCATCACAGACGACAAGGCAGAGACACCAGCGGTCAATTCATCAGGCGTTGCAGCCAGAATCTTGGTGGCAGACTCGGCACTCACGCCCTCATCGATCAGCGTTCGCACTTGAGCGGCTGCCTTGCCTTCGCCAGCCTCAAGAATTGCGCTCACGCGCTCACGCTCTGCGGTGACGGCCTCGGCTGCTTTCTTGTCTGCAGCTTTAACGCCTTCGTCGTATCCCGCTTGCTTGGCATTGGCCAGAGCGGTCTCGTTCTCAGCGGTCGCTGTGCCGCCGTCGTTATTACCAGCCATTTGAGAATCCTCGTTGTTGGCTTGGATGCCGCGAACCCGTCGCGACGGCGGTTGACCGGCATCTGCCAGTACGTAATCAAAAGTTGAAACTCGATCTGCAAGGCCTGCGTTCACTGCATCAGAGCCGACGAATATCCCGCCGCGCCCGAAGTGCTCGGCTACATGCTCGGCATCGACCCCGCGACCGCGAGCAATCGCTGCATGAAACTCCTGCTCAAGCCTGTCAAGCGCCGCTTGTGATGCAGCCCTGTCGCCGAGCTTTGCCGGCGCATGGCGTGACACCATCTCGGACGAATCCGGCAGCTCAGGGGCTCGCCCTCGAACGCCGATAGAGCCGACTATCGCAGTGGGTGACACGATCACTTCATCAGCTTGACTGGCGAGCCAGTAGCCTGCGCTTGCGGCCATGTCCGACGCATAGGCAACGGTAGGTGTAGTGGCCGCATAGATGCGCTCTGCAAACTCAGACAAGCCCGATACCTGCCCGCCCGGTGTGTCCATGCGGATCACAATGCGCTCGACCTCATCACTGGCCTCAAGCCGCGCAAACTCATCAGATAGCGCATCGGTGCTCGACAGCCCGCTGATGTTCGAGAACATCGACGCCCGGCGCGTCATGGCACCACGGACATCAAGCACGGCGGTTGAGCCCTGCACAAACGAAAGCGGCTCAGGATCACGTTTCCCGTAGCCACGCACAAAAGCTTCATAGTCGTGTTCACGGGCGGCGACTTCACGCAACAGATCCATGCCTGCCTGCGTTATCAGCCAGCCAGCCGGATCATCGAGCGCGGCCAGTATTCGGCCCGCCGGGTTGTCACTCATCTACTGCATCCTCGTCATCAGATTTGGCCTCGTCGTCGCTCTTGTTCTCTGCGTCTTCGTCGTCTTCCTGATCTTCTTTCGCCGCCCATGGCGAAACCGCACCGAGCAGCGGGCTGTTGCCAAACCGCTCGGCCAGCTCCCGATCAAGCTGGCGCTCCCGGTGCATCGTCTCTAGCTCGGTCTCCATGTCCCGCCCTTCGGACTCATAGATGCGCGTCAAGGTCATCTGCCCGGTCTCAAGCATCTTGGCTTTCGCGTTTGCGTCTTTCAGCGGATCAATGGGGATCTCGGACCGTCCGATCCACTCAGCGCAGCACCACGCGGGCCGGTTCTCATAGAAGCCCTCGGCCTCGATCATCCCGAGATCAATCGCGTCTTCGAGAAACATCGAGTACACCGGGTCGCAGAACTGCTCAGCGATCCGAGCGCGCTCAACACGAAAGCCGCGCCACGCTTCGTTCAGTGCGGCCCGAGCTGACGAGTAATTGGTCTTGCTGAAATTGCGGGTGCCGAGCTCAAACGGCAGGCCGAACGCTGCCGATATCTCACGGCTCAAGTTTTCCATGAACGCCGCATAGGCAGTCGCAGGCCTGCCGGGGTTGAAGCCTGTGAACTTCGTGCCTGGCGGTATGTTGAGAATCGAGCCGGGCGTCAACTCACCGCGCCACTTGCGCCGTATCTCGCCGACCGTCTTCATATCGACACCCATCATCTCGGCCGCCTGTTCATCACTCAGCGGCGTCTCAAGAACGCCCGCAATGCGTGATGACGCAATCGTTGCTTGCAGTTCAGTGAGTCGATACTTGCCGGCAAGACCGAACTCAGCCATGACAGCTGATGCCGCTGCTACGCCCTTACTCTGTCCCGGTCGTGATGATTCGTAGATGTGCAGGAAACGCGGCCGCCCCCATGGGTAGAACGCCTCGATGCGCTCCCATTCAGGAAAACGGTAGTCACGATTGACGACATCCTCATCAGGGTGTCCGTTCTCAAGCCAATAGGCTATAGGTGCCCCATTGATATCGAACTCGATGCCGTCACGCAGATTGGCGTCACTGATGCGATCACCCGGCGTTGAAAGCCTATCCGCCTCAACCACTTTCAGAGCGGTACGAAACGGCGTCCATGACCGATCCAGCCAGTACGGGACAACGCACGCAGAGCCCGACAGGAACCGCGCGTCATACACCATGCCAAGCATTGCGCCAAACGTCATGCGCCTTTCTGCATCGACCGCCGTGGTATCCGCCCACGTCTGCCACACGCCGCGCACCTGCTTTGACCAGTCAGCTGCCCATTCAGGCGACTTGCCGAGTGCTCGCCAGTTGGGGCGCGGCGACAGGTTCAGCCGTTCGCCGACAACCGAATCACGCTTAGTGATTCGAATGTTTCGAGCAAGCCCGTTGTTTCGATCCAGATCCCGCGCACGGTCGCGCAGTATCGGTATCTCTTCAAGCGTCGCGCTATCAGGCGATGTCTTTGCAGCCAGCCACGCCTCGACCTCGCGCGCCGTCTGAGATGCGCCGACGTGCGCCGTCTCTCTCACGACTCTTTCGGAGCCCATCAGCAATTACTGATTGCGGTAGGGCGCAACTGACGAGACTCAAACAATATCGATGGCCTTAGCCCAAGCAGTTTGCGCAACCGAGCAATTTCCATCTTCAACTCATCGACATCAACAGCGGTCACCGACATAGATCGACCACCTGCTGTGTTGCTATGGCTCCACGATGTCGTCTGCGGTTTTCCATTTATCGCTTTATAGTCTGCTTCTTTCTCTGCAAGCCGCGCCATCGCCTCCGCGCGCTCATCTTCTGTTAGCGCAGCCATGAGTCCCCTGAAGTTGCGTTATCAAACATCGTTGACGGCTTCGGCCGCTTGTCTTCCACCGGCTTACCGCCGAGCACGTTCTCGTTCTCGCCCCACTCAGCGCACCACGACGGCGGCGAATCCCATCTCACTTTCTCGGCACCCAATGAAATGGACGCCGCCCGCGCGTATCCGAGCAAGTCAAGTGACTCATTACGCGCACCCTTTTCCTTTTTCCATCGGCCCTTGTCATCTCGATTTTCGGCAAGGGCCTCTTCGAACCATTCGCGCTCCATCCAGTCAGCGGTATGCAGCGATCCCGGCCCTGCCTCTTCGCGCTCAAGCGATGCACGCGCCATGTCCTTGAGTCGATCGACGTTGAGCTGCAACACCGGCACGTCCCCTGCCCGCTTACGCCCGCTGCCGTCTACCTGGTCAGGCGTGGTCTCACGCACACGGCTGTCTGCATGACGGTCGCCGCGCAATAGCCTGAAGGTGCGCCCCAGGCCTTTGGCTCGACACTTGCGCCAGAACGCATACGCGCGCTCTGTCACGCCCGCCGTTCCGTGCATGTCACACACCACTCGAGCGCACTTCATCGTGCGGCCTGAATAGTCAGATAACGCCCATGAGCGCGACAACACATCACGCTCGATCACAGCCCAGTCTTCAATGTGCGTTGCCGGCGCTATTGCTACCGGCCGGCCGTCATCATCTTTTCGATCCGATACCGACAGATCAAAGCGGTCCACCAGCCACGACTCACCATCAACACCGAACGCCTCGACCTGAACCACAAACCGGCTGCGCTGCACGTCAATAGCAGCCACGAGATACCGCGCGCCTACAGGCACAATGCCGCGAGACTCACCGGGCTCTGCTCGGTCCATCAGCTGCTCGACCGTCAGCCCGTCACGCACTCGTGATCGCTCAAGGTAAGGCGAGCCGAAATCCACGTTGATGCACGACTTCAGCGAGCCCTCGTCCCCTGTGCGCTCATAGGTCTCAAGCGATGTCAGGTATTCGGCCACCAGTGACGGCCATGGGTTAAACGCAGCCACGGCGCCCGGCAGCCAGAACGATGCAATGCGCGCTTTTCGACCCTCGCCGTGAAGAGCGCCATCACGATCAATTTCCTGACCTTCTTTCACCCATACACCAGAGCGACGTACTGCACGCGCATCATCAGGGCCATTCACGGCGCCACATGATCCGCAGATCACACCTGCACGCACGGCCCGCGACTCAATAGATCCGTCATCGGGTATATAAAACCCCTCAATGCCTGGCGGCTGCATCCAGTAGTCGGCG
>CAYOIL010000119.1:6969-11671 GCA_964403985.1 uncultured Saprospiraceae bacterium | reverse complement strand
AAATAGGGGAGCCCCAGTATGGATAAGTAAATTCATTGGGATTTTGAGTGTTTTGTGAAGCGCTTCCTTTATCCTTGAACTCTCTAGGGTATGCCCACAATATCATTGGCATTTTTTCTTTTTTCGTCTTATCATAACCCACAGGTAAATACAATGTTCCTGACAACTCAAGTCCATCTGCACGTTTATAACTAATAACTTCTTTCTCCACATTCTGAATCGCTTCGAAAGGATTGTCAAAAAACGTAATTTGTGCCGTTTTATCACGCTTTAAATCTCTGAAATAGTAGTTAGGATAATCATTTTTACTTTCTATTCTAACTAATAATTTATTTTGCTTAAAATCATAATCATAAAGTGTTTCAAGCTGATTCTCCAACTTACTTGTGTATAGCTTTTCAGACTTACCACTCTCAAAATCAAACGAACTTAAAAAAGGAAATTGTCCTTCTTCTGTATATCCATCTCCCAATAAAAATGCTTTCCCTTCTTTCAAAACAATCACATTCTTTCCATATTCATTTTTGTCTGTTACAAAATCTCCAGGGTCACTGTATCGATCTTGATAATTTCTATCAATAATTGTTTTTACTTCCATATCTTTTCCAGATGGATCAAACACATAGCTTTTCGTATTTCTTGTATTCCACCAGTAATCATGAGCAACAGCTAGTCCGTTATTCGCCCATGAAATATAACTATATCTATTAATTGTTTTTACAATCGATCTAGCTTCTCCTGAAAATGGAGCATCCCATTGAAATACTTCATCTCTATATTCTACTTCATTTGCTGGATCACCTCCATCCAATGCTTTTGCATAGATTAAACTTGCCGGCATGTCAGCTCTCCATGAATAGCTTCTTTTTCCTTTTTGGGTAGACATGAATCCTTTAGGAAGATCTTCTAAAAGAGGTGTTTTATTAGCAACAACAATCTCTTTTCCTTTAGCATCATAAATTGTAGAAACAGATGGAAATCTTCTGTAAGGAACTAAGTAAGAAAAAGGACGCTCTATTTTAGTTACAAGAACATATTCTCCATTTGGTGAAAAGCTAACTGACCGATACATCGCCGCATCAAGAAATTTAGATGTTTTACCTTTTATCGATACTTTATAAATTTCACTTCTTGCTAATTGCTCAAAGTTTGCTTCATCATTTTTATTTTTTAATAGATCTTGATATGTTCTATTTTGCGCTTTTTTACCGTCACTTACTGAAATAGTAGGACCAGATGGAACAGTGTTATTTACATCAATTAATGCTTTTTTATCTGCTGGAATCATGTTAACCAAAATTGATTCACTGTCAGAGAACCAGTTGATAGCATCACGCATATTCGCGTTTACACCTGCTTCTGTTAATTTTTGGGCAGTAGCCGTTTTTATATCTAATATCCATAATTCAACACCTGTTTCAGTTGTATTTGTAAAAGCTATTTTAGAATAATCTGGAGACCATCTAAAATTTGTGATTTTAGCTTTGGACGGAAGTCCACTTATTTTCATATCCGTCTTTTCTTGATCAGTGATCTTCTTGATACGCATATCATTAAAATAAGTAGTCCTAGAACCAATATTTGTTGCTGGATCAATTCTTAAACCAGCAAGTCTCATTTCTTTTCTTGATAATTCGTCAATTGATTTATACGCATCTCGCGTCAATAAAATCATTACCGTTTTATCATTATTAAGTAAAATGTTAGGTGCTAGTTGAACATCAACTAAGCTAAGAATGTCTTGAGAAGGTTTCTGATAAACTAAATTATCTTGGGCATAAGTCATATGAGCGAATAACAAAAGGAAAATGTAAATTAATTGTTTCATAAAGGTAGATTTTAAAAATTCAAGTTACTATTTTTCATTGGTGTTCAGAGATAATTTTGTCATTTTTCTAAAGAATAGATATTATTTTACGCTAGGAGTCTAACTTCTAAAATTTTTGACCTTGATAATTCGTCTTATAACCTTATTTTTTATAGCTTTCAACCTCATTTAAATTACTTATTATGAAACGTAGAGAATTTGTAAACAAAACGGGTTTAGTTGCAGTAGGAATCGGTGTCATACCTTTGATTTCTTGTAATGATACGAGCTCCAAAACAACAAAATCTGCAGACACTGTAAGTAATTTTGAACTTCCTGATCTTCCATATGCATTCGATGCTTTAGCGCCAGCTGTTGATGCTCGTACTATGGAAATTCATCACGACAAGCATCATGCAGGTTATGTCAGAAAATTAAATAATGCCTTACAAGATCACCGACTTGCTGGTAAGAATCTATCTGAGATGATGGCTAGCCTTAAAAATGACGATTCGGACACTGGTGTGAGAAATAACGGTGGAGGGCATTTCAACCATAGCATGTTTTGGGAAATAATGAAACCAGGTGGAGCTGAAATGAATGAACCTATGTTGAATGAGATTATTTCCACTTTCGGATCCAAAGAAGATTTTGAAAAGCAATTTGCTAGTTCAGCAAAATCACAGTTTGGTTCAGGATGGGGTTGGTTGTGTGTAGGTGAGGATAAAAAATTATTTATCACATCTACTCCGAATCAAGACAATCCGTTAATGAAAAACATTGTGGAAAAACCAGGTACTCCTATCATGGGGATAGATGTATGGGAGCATGCATATTATTTGAATTACCAGAACAAACGAGGAGATTACATTTCGAATTGGATGAATATTGTAAACTGGGACGTTGTTTCAGCGAATTACAATAAAGCGATTTCTTAATAGTTAAATAAGTATGAAGTTCGTTTTTTCTTTTTTATTGCTTTTTTTCTTTTATGGGGCTTTCGCCCAAAAGGTTTATGAGGTTTCATACGAAAGTAGAGCAGACGTTTCCGTTTATGTTTGTGATTACGAAAGTCAAGCAGATCTATTGGTTTACAAAGAGAAATATGAATCTGCAGCAAAAGGAAACGAAGGAAATTGGTTCTTTGCGCGATACGAGTCTCTAGCTGATTTTAGTATCTTTTTTGTTGATTATGAAAGTCGAGCTGATCTCAAAATCTTTTATGTTGACTATGAAAGTAGAGCAGGATGGCGTAACAGTTCTAAAAAATCATTGTTAGATTAATTCCTTCTTTTTCGCTTCTTATTATCTTTCTTAAATATATCTTTTAAGGATTTCTCGAAATTCTTCTTGAACTTGTCAAATTCCTTTTTTCGTTGAGTTTCTTTCTTAGACTTATATTTTCTTTTGGTTCTAGAAGGTGATCTTTTTCTTGACGGACGAGATTCACCTACAATAACTTCACCTTGATCTTCTTCTCCAAACAAGATGTCGAAAATATCTAAATCGTCTTTATTTCTTGATTTATTTAATACATCAAATGCACCAGGATTTTCTTGAAGAAATGTATATTCTTCCATACCTATTGAATCAGGACAACTGACAATTAGAGAATCATTTAGATTTTCCTTAGGATTATATCCAGTAGCAGCAATATACTCATACATTCTTCCTACAAGGGGTAAGGCAGTCCTTCCTCCGGATCCTGTCCCTAAATTTCTAAAGTGAATTCCTCGATTCTGAGCTCCTACCCAAGCACCTATCACATAATCGTCTGTAGCACCAATAAACCATCCATCAGTTTGATTTTGAGTTGTCCCCGTTTTTCCTGCGACTTCAAATGGAATGTTGTAGCTATACAATCTAGCTCCCGTTCCTTGGGCTGTTACATTATTCATAATATCTCGCACCATTTTATATGACGCATCAACTTCCGTTTTCTCGATTTCTACTTTTTCCTTTTCGTATAAAACGTTACCTTTGGAATCTGTTATTTTATTAATACCATACAACTCAGGCTTTTTACCACCATTTACGATTGTACTATATGCAGTAACCATTTCTCTCAAAGAAATATCAGCTGTTCCTAGTACTAAAGAAGGCACAGCTGGCAATTTACTTTCAATTCCGATGTCTTGTGCAAAATCAACAACTTCATTTAGCCCGGCATGAAAAATTAATTGGACAGAAACTGTATTTACTGACCTCGTCAATGCTTCTTTTACCGACAAATACCCACCGTATTTACCATCTGAATTTTCAGGAGTCCAGTCTTTATAATCGGTATATGTTCTTTTTTCATTGGGGAAATAATCGCAAGGTGAAAGATTTCTTTGAAGAGCTTTTAAGTATACAATTTGTTTGAAAGTTGAACCTACTTGTCTTTTACTCTGCACATTATCATATTGGAAATTGCCATAATCAATTCCACCAATGTAAGAGACAATTTCTCCAGTTTTAGGATTTACACCTAGAACTCCTGTATGTAGTAAGCTCATATAATGTCGAATAGAGTCCTCAACAGTCGCTGTTTTACTTCCATTATCCTCCCAGCTCCACAGGTTCATTTCACTTTCACTTTCTAGGATTTCTTTTTTCTCTTCTTCTGATTTATTTCGAAACCGTTTACCAAGTTGACCTGAAGAGATTTCGTTTTTGAAATATCTATCTTGGTTCCCAAATTTATTGCCACTTCTCCAAGAACGATCAAAGATACCTTGTAGCGTTTTCATGTGTGCTTGCATGTTTTGTTCTGCAGCTATTTGTAGATCATAGTCGAGAGTAGTGTAGATTTTTAACCCATCTCGTTTAATGTGATAGAGGTCTCCATTTTCTTTTGGATTTTCTTTTGCCCACTGTTCAAATTCCTTTCTAATAACTTGTTGGAAATATCTT
>CAYOIL010000119.1:0-6959 GCA_964403985.1 uncultured Saprospiraceae bacterium | reverse complement strand
AGAGATTTGTAGTTTAATACAAGTTTAGTTGCTTTTGCTTCTTCGAGTCTATCTGCAGTAATACATCCATATTTGTGCATTTGACTAAGAACGATGTTTCTACGATTGGTGCATCTTTCAGGATTTTTCTTGGGACTGTAGTAAGAAGGTGCTTTAAGAATCCCTACAAGGGTTGCGGCTTCTTCTAAAGATAAGTCTGCAGGTTGTTTGCCAAAGAATCTATTAGAAGCTGTATATAGCCCGAATGCTCTTTCACCAAAAGAAATAGTATTAGCGTATAAGAGTAAAATTTCGTCTTTGGAATAGTTTTTTTCTAGTTTTTTGGCGATTGATATTTCACGGAATTTATTGATTGGTAAGCTTAAAAACTTGAATCTTTTTCTGGGGTATAAGTTTTTAGCAAGTTGTTGAGTCAATGTAGATCCTCCACCAGAGGAATCGTTTCTTAGTAAGATAGACTTGATAGCGACTCTAGCAAGAGCTCTATAGTCGATGCCTGAGTGTTTATAGAATCTTATATCTTCTGTCGTTAGAAGGGCGTTTTTAAAATCGGATGTAAGATCGCTTGTATCTAAGTCGCCTCGATTTTCGTCGTAGAATTTTCCGTAGAGTTTTCCATTGCGAGAATAGATTTCGGTTGATAGCGGGTTACTGATAGATTGGATTTCTTCGTGAGAAGGGAGTTTAGTGATGATACTCCATTTCACGGACAAGAATAGAATAAGGATGCTTAGAAAACCAATTATAGTAAAAGTAGAAGCTAGAATAAATATTTTACCATACCATTTTTTAGATTTGAACCAAAGCCAGATTTTAGAGAGTTTTTCTTTAATTCTATTCATGAAAGGTAAACTTTTGATAGGCGTATATTATTGTTCTAAAGTAAAAATCTGTCTCTTGTTGATGTGCTTGGAATGTCACATTTTTCCTTTTTTCCATACAGTTTATAACGTACCTTACTTACTACATTATAAATGAAATCATTAAAGATTTTAGGAAGTATTTTCCCAATTAGAAATATTTTTAAAATGTTATTTGGAAGCATTTCAGCTATCTTAATAACAGCGCTCGATTTTTCGTATATCGTAGAGTTATGCAACAAATACATAGTATCAAGTTTTTTGGGCTCGAGCCCAAAAGGCTTTAATAATTCAATTGCTTTGTTACTTTGAAGTTGACAAAAAACGAATTTTCGACTATTGTCTTTTTTTATTATGTATTGCACTAGTCCATCACATAGCATGCATACTCCATCATAAAAAATGATATTTTCAGAAAGATGGGAATTCAAGTTATTTAAATTTGAATATATATTCTACTGTATAAAAGTAACCATATCCATTTCGTTTGTCTATATTTTTTAACTCGAAATTGACTTCTACTGGTTCTTCGTCATCTCTTTCTTTACTATCAAAAACAATATGGAAACTACCTTCTTCTCCGGGTTTAATAACTGCATCTTCATCATAAGTAAGTTCTGAACAAGAACACACATCAAAGAATTTATATTCAATGTTTTCGTCTGAAATATTTAAAAAACGGAAAGTCATTTCAGGGAAACTACCTTTTTTGATTGCACCTAAATCTATTGTCTTTTTATCAAAAACTAGTATGTCACCTGCTTTCTTAGCAGCTTCAATATCTTCCTTGGCATACCTTTTGGTATGAAGTTTAGCATCTTGTCCGTTAACTGTTATGAAAACAAAAAGTGTTAATAAGCTAGAAAGAAAAATTTTCATTTAATTATATTTTGTACCACAATATTAACGAATAGAAACGCTTTAAGGTTTCATTGAGAATTATCTTAACAATTTTTTAGCGTCAATATATGTCGACTTAATTCTTAACAAACTTTACAACTTTTCTTTTACCTTCATAATTGATGACACAAGCATAAATGCCTGGAACCCATTCAGCACTATTTATTTCAAGATTTTGTGATTGTATATTTCTATTGGAATTAATCAACGTCCCATCAAATGAAATTACTTCTAGTGAACTGTTTACTGGTAGATTAATTAATGTAAGTCTATCATTTATAGGGTTTTCAACGATTTTAACTTCATCCATTCTGTCATTTTCTAAACTACTGACCATATCAATAAACGAAGATAACATTGTCATACAACCATTAGCATCTATTACCGTCAATTTGTATTGACTAGCTGGGAAATTAATAAGGTCTTCTTGGGTAGAAACTTCAACACCATTTTCGGTCCATGAAAATGTATAAGGTTCCGTTCCGCCAGTAATATCAACCTCTATAAAACCATCACTTTCTCCTGGAAATTCATTTTGCTTATCAACTTCAGTTACTTCAAGAAGAAGAGGCTCTATTATTTCAACCTCGAAATCTGTAGCACAACCATTTGCGTCTACAATTGAATAAGAATAAGAACCACCAGAAATGTTACATAAGTCTCCACCTATGAATTCGTAAGGTGGAGTTCCTCCTTCAATTTCTATTTCAATACAACCATCAGATTCTCCAAAGCAACTTACATCGGTAATATCATATTCTACTGTTGGTAAATCATAAACTGTTATTTCTTTACATACAATAATATTTGTACTATTTCCTGAGATGTCCATTATGTTGAAGCTATCACATATTATTCCTGAAACATTTGTGGAGAAATCTAAAAAGATAGTAGGGGGTAAAGGAAAGATGCTACAATTTTCAATTATTTCAATGTCACTTGATGTGATCTCTAAGCCGAAATTAGATTCACCACATATTTCAATAGACCCTCCTATGTCTGGTAAAACGGCATAAGGCGCAATTGTATCTAGAATTGTTACTTTCACTTGAATCGTGTCAATAATTTCATCAAAATTATACACATAGACATCTTGAGTCTCTCCAACAGAAGTAGAACAATCAACATCTAAAGCATCAGAAATTACGTAAACACTATCTTCACATGAACCTGTTAGAATGGTATTTAGCATCGGAATATCATTGAAAACACCCATACTGTCTAAATAGACTGTGATGTCTTCAACCGAAGCACTTGGTGGTCCATATGTTTGCTTTTCAATAGTAAAAGTATCATAGTGTATACAACCTTTAGCATTAGTTATAATCACACTAATTGCACCTTCTATTAATGAATCGGCAACAGCTGTATTATCTCCATTGGACCAAAGAAAATCAAAAGGTTCGTGTTCCCAGTTTATTGAAAGTTGAATTAACGCCAAAGAATCTTCACATGAAATTATTCCCAGTGAATCCACATTTATGTTAATAGCTAAAGGAGCAACGATAGAAAAACTTATTGTGTCACTACAATTTGTATCATCTGAGACAATTACATCATAATCGCCGATTGACAAGCTATCAACCGTAGCAGTAGTATCTCCGGTACTCCAAGTTATTTTTGGGTTTAAACCCAAAGTGGAATTGTGAGAAACGCTAGCTTCGGCTAAATCACCGATACAGAAAATAGAGTCAATGTCTAGGCTTATTGTTAAATCACAAATTGAATTTACAAGTTCAATAGAATCAATAACTTGACAATTGTTTCCATCAGTTACGGTAAGGGAATAAATACCTTCTGAAAGATTTTCAATAGAAGATGTTGTTTCAGCTGTCGACCATAAATATATTATGGTATCAACGGCATTATTTACGTTTGTTTGAATACTCCCACTGTTCAGCTCATCTTCCGAAGGGTTAATTGCATTGAAATTTATTTCAATCATAGGAGGATCAACTAACGTGAATTCAAGTGAATCAGTGCAACTCGTATTTGTAAAAGTCAGGGTATAGATTCCAGCAGATAAATTTGAAATTGATGATGTTAAATCTCCTGTGTTCCATTCATAAGTTACAATATCGTCAGTTTCAAATTCGACATCAACCATAATAGATCCATCTAAGCTACCTGGGCAAGAAGGATTGTTCACTAGTGTATCCAAAATATACACACAATCATTTATAATTTCAACTTGATTAGAAGCTGTACAACTGTTTAAATCAGATACAGTAACAAAATAGTTTCCTGCAATTAAATTGTCAATTGTTTGATCAGTTTCATTTGTACTCCACAGATATTGGTAAGGCTCCACTCCATTGTCAGGCAAAGCTGTCGCTGAATAAGGCTCGTTATTTCCTGTGATAGTTATATCTACAATCATTTCTTCCGTATATGGAGAAATATAAGAAGCACTACTGCTACATCCATTTTCGTCAGTAACAGTTACAAAATAATCACCCGATTCTACGAAAACAGTTTGTGTTAAATCTCCAGAACTCCATGTATAAAAGGGGTTTACAGCATTATTTACGGCAGTTAAATTTCCAAATTCTCCGAAGCAGATCTCTGATGGAGTTGCAATAGAAACATTGACTATTATACCATCATCTGATATTGTATATTGAAAAGTTGACATACAGTTGTTTTCATCAGTGATATTCACACTGTAATTTCCTGCAGGTTTATTAAATATTCCATTTGTCATTTCACCTGTATTCCACAATATATCTAGATTGCCGGTTCCCCCAGAAGGTTCGATTATAATAGAACCTGTTGCTTCTCCCAGGCATGATACATCTTGAACTACAGCAAGATTGTCTGAAATAGTAAGAGGATTATCTAAAGTGAAGTTTATTGTTTCTGAAACATTTGCAGCATCTGTTACTACAACACTATTATTACCTGATGGCAATGTTACAGCGGTTTCACCCATTTCACCATTAGACCATAAAATGTCAAAAGGTGAAGTTCCTCCAGTTATTTCTACAGTCGCAGTCCCGTTAGATTCATTAAAACATAAAGGGTCAGCAACATTAGTTAGATTTAATTCTAATTGACTTGCAGCTACTTCAATTGTTGCATTTTCTTGAACATCAACGACTAAATCATTGCTGCTACTTGATCCATTTGCTATAACTGATATTCCATAAAAGTCAACAACATCACCATCGCTCAAATCATTTGGAGCAGTCCAGTCGACAGTATAAGTAACAATGCCAGCTGTAAAGAAATCGGCAGGACTGTGTTCTACATATGTTCTATTTCCATTGACTGTTATTGTAGCATTAGAAGATACATTGCTGAAAGTTCCTACAGTAGTATCATCATCAGGTCCTACGTTTGTCATTTGGAAGCCTGCCCTGACTGCTACTGAAAGATCATCTGTAATTGTTACAATTAGCGGATATGTTTGACCTGGTAAAATCATATTATCAAGTCCTGAAATTACGATATTACCAGAGAAACTTGGATTACTAGGGGAGTGACAACCAGCAGAACCACAAGTACTTTCACCAGGGGCACCAGTTCTTCCATTGGGGGGATTACCCGAAAAGGAATAATATAATACGAGGCTCAATACAAGTAGTAGAAAAGTAGAAGTCTTCTTCATTAGAATAGTTATTTGAGTCAAATATATAAAAACATGACTTACAGCTGTTTTATCAATGACTCTTATTCTTATCTAATCGTTGTTCGGACTATTTTATCTTAACATATCAACACCTATTTATTTAATATTTTTGAATGAAAAGATATGTTAGATTCAAACAAAGGTTTCTAATAAAACAATATTTAGTTGTATTATTCTTTTTTTGGTTTTATGCTTTCAATTTCGTAGTCTGATTTTTCTTTTTTCTTTTCAGATTGGTCGAATAAACTATCTACGAAAGCTTTCTTATTGAATATTTGAAGTTGATCTATTCCTTCACCTACACCGATGAATCGAATAGGAATTTTAAATTGATCACTTATACCAATAGCAACACCACCTTTTGCAGTACCATCTAGTTTTGTCAATGCTAGAGCTGAAACATCAGTAGCTTCACTGAATGCAGTAGCTTGTTCTATAGCATTTTGACCTGTTGTTGCATCAAGAACTAAAAGTACTTCATGGGGAGCACCTTCCATTTTCTTACTTATGGAATTCCTAATTTTAGTTAATTCTCTCATTAGACCTGTCTTTGTATGCAGTCTACCAGCTGTATCTATTATCGCGACATCAATCCCAAAATTCAATGCATACTGTGCTGTTTCGTAGGCTACTGCAGCAGGATCTGTGTTCATACCTTTACTTACGAAATGTGTGTCTGCTTTGTCAGCCCATATTTTTAATTGATCAACTGCTGCGGCTCTGTATGTGTCACCTGCACCCAATACAACCGTTTTTCCTTGTTGTCTTATAGCATGAGCTACTTTTCCTATTGTAGTCGTTTTTCCTACTCCATTTACTCCCACAACAAGTATGATATGTGGACTCTTCGGCTCTGGTGGAAGGAAATCATCGTAATCTTCATTGTTGTTTTCAGAAAGTAAATCAACAATCTCGTCTTTTAATATAGAGTTTAATTCTTTTGTATTTATATACTTGTCTCTTGCAACTCTAGCCTCTATTCTCTCAATAATCTTGATAGTAGTATCTAAACCTACATCTGACGAAATTAAGATTTGTTCGAGTTCATCAAGAACTTCTTCATCAACAGTTGATTTACCCGCAACTGCTCTTGAAAGCTTTCCAAAGATATTATCCTTTGTTTTTTCAAGACCTGCGTCTAAATCTTGCTTTTTATCCGAAGTGAAAAATTTATTAAAAAATGCCATTTATCCTTTTTTAATCATGATTGGTTATTGGAAACTAATCCCAAACTTTTGTTTTAATTTCCTTAGTCAAAAGTAACTAAAATGTATAGTTCGAAAGATTAAACTATAATTTTACTTTGATTTTTAACGCGAATTATAATATTTAGTTTTCTATCAAATGCTGAGTGTATGCAAAAGTAAATTTGTATATCCTGAGTTTTAGTTTAGAACTTCATTTTAATATAGAAGTAACAATACAATTTGCTTTTTATTCAGAAGGTCGCAAAAGAGCTAATGCAAGGGCATTCCAAATTCAAATTAATTGGAATTTTTGAATGGGTTTATTATTGTAAATCAACGTACATATAAAAGTACAGTATATAAACGACTAAAGGCATCCCA
>CAYOIL010000118.1:5271-11754 GCA_964403985.1 uncultured Saprospiraceae bacterium | reverse complement strand
CGAAATCCTGTATATCAAAGGTTACTTTATCCAAAATGTACCAATTACTCGATAGATTTTCTTTCTTTAAATGTCGTACTTTTCGATTACTCACGTCTTTTCTTTTTTAATCATTCGTTTTAAAAATCACATGGTTAGGATACATCTCTTTTTATATTAATCAAATACATATTAAAAAATTAACATATAAACTACTTTTAAAATTATATTTGATTACATAATTGCATTAACCGAAGTTTTGAAATCTAAATCCCCTTAGTTTTTAATTGATGAAGTCATCTTATAAACTTGACTTTAAAACCTTACTTATTAAACTATTAAAATTTAACCAATGACAATTAAAACATCTTTATTTCTTCTTTTATTATTCTATTGTTCCATTTCATTTTCACAACTTTCATTGACCAATGGAATAACAAGCTACCTAATTAATTTTGATGCTAGCCAATCAGGTGTTAATCAAGGATCTTATACTGGTTCTGGACTGAGTACATCGCCAAATTCTGGTCAACTAGATGGAGACGCTTGGGCTATTTCTGGAATGAGTTCTGGGACTCAAAATTTCGGTCAAACAAATACAACAAATGATTTTGCAAGAGGTCAATCTAACGGTGGCGTTGGTTCAGGTGGTTTATATTCTTTTAATGTAGGAAGCAATAATAAAGCCATAGGTATTCAACCAACAGGAAGTGATTGGACACCAGGGCATATGACTCTTAAGATTACCAATAATCAAAGTGCTAGTATTCAAGATTTAACGATCTCCTACAATGTGTATATTAGAAATGATCAGAACAGATCCAATTCATTTTCCTTTTCCTACTCAACTAACAATTCAAACTATACTGCTGTATCTAATGCAACTGTAACATCGAATTCGAGTGCAGACGGAAGTCCTTCTTGGGTGCTCACACCTGTTAGTATTTCTTTATCTTCTTTGGGTTTAAACCCAAATCAATCCTTGTATATAAAATGGAATGTTGCCGATGTAAGTGGAAGTGGAAGCAGAGATGAAATTGCCTTAGATGATATTTCTATTAGGTTTTCTTCTGGCGGAAACAATTGCGTTGAACCAAGTCAACAAGCGAATAATTTATCATTTTCTAATGTAACAACAAGCTCTATATCTGGATCTTTTAATTCAACAGGAGCAGATCAATATCTTGTAATTCAAACCACTAACCCTAGTTTTACTGGGAGTATAACTGATGGAACAAACTATACAGATGGTTCGTCAGTTGGCAATGGTGTAGTGATACAAAATAGTTCTTCTACTAGTTTTACTTCTATGGGATTATCAACAAGTACAACATACTATTATTTCATATATGCATTAAATAATGATTGTACTGGCGGTCCAGATTACTTAAGTCTTAATCCATTGACAGGAAATTCTACTACTTCATCAGACCCCAATAATTCATATTATTCGGTTGTAAATGGCCAAACATGTGAGGATCTAAAAACAGTGCTTCATAATTTAATAGATAATCATACTCAATTTAGTTATGGTGCATTGTGGTCGATCTATCAAGACACAGATGATCGAATTAATGATTCAGGTAATTCAACAATTGTATGGGATATGTATTCAGACAATCCTACAGGTGGAGAAAATGAGTTTACTTTTGGTTCAGAACAGTGCGGTTCTTTTTCTACAGAAGGTGACTGTTACAATAGAGAACATAGCTTTCCAAAATCATGGTGGGGAGGTTCAACCTCGGTGCCTCAATACACAGACATTTTTGTTGTAGTTCCATCAGATGGATGGGTAAATGCTTTAAGAAATAATTTTCCATACGGAGAAGTACAAGCAGGAGGTTCTACTCAAACTACTGCAAATGGCAGTAAAATGGGAAGTTCTTCTATAACAATTCCAGGATATACAGGAAATGTATTTGAACCTATAGATGCATATAAAGGGGATTTAGCTAGAGGATACTTTTATTTGCTTACTAGATATGAGGATGTGATTGCAGGATGGGAAAACAATACGACGGAATCAGATGCAGTTCTGGATGGAACATCTTTTCCTGGTTTAGAACAATGGGCTCTTGATATGTTAATTGATTGGCATAATAGTGATCCGGTTAGTCAGAAAGAAATTGATAGAAACAATGAAGTTTTTGATTATCAACAAAACAGAAACCCGTTTATCGATCATCCTGAATACGTTTCGTTGATATGGGAAACTTGTTCAGGAGGTGGAAGTGACAACCAATCCCCTACTTCGCCAACTAATCTAAGTGCATCTAATGTACAAGAAAACTCAGTTGACTTAAATTGGATTGCATCTAATGATAATATAGGTGTTGCTGGATACAAAATATATCAGAACGGTTCAAATATTTCATCTACTAGCGGAACATCTATTTCGATTACTGGGCTAACTGCCGCTACAACTTATTTATTTAACGTAACAGCTTATGATGCTGCTGGCAATGAATCTGCTATGAGTAATACCATTTCGATAACAACCGATAGCGGATCAAGTGGACCTGTCGTGCTTCATGAAGGATATTTCGAAAGTGGATGGGACAATTGGCAAGATGGTGGTTCAGATGCAAGTCGATATTCAGGATTCAGATCTTCAGAAGGAAATTATTCCATAAGATTACGTGATAATTCAGGTACTGGTTCTTCAATGACTTCAGAAGAATTTGATTTAAGTTCATTTTCTACAGTTGAGATTGCTTTCAGTTATTATGTATATAGCTTTGAAAATGTAGAAAACTTTTTCCTTAAATACCATGATGGAAACTCTTGGATAACTGTTGAAAACTATATAAGAGGTACAGATTTCAACAATTACACATACAGTACGGCTTCACTTGTACTTGATAATTCTACTTACAATTTTCCTGTAGATGCTCAATTTAGATTTCAAGCTGATGCGTCTTCAAATGCAGATCATGTCTATATCGATGCAGTTGTTATTACTGGAGATCCAAGTAATACTAATATGATAGTCGATGGTACAAAAGTTGAAATAACTCAAGTTGAAGATGTTTTAAAGGAAAAGAATAATGAAACAGTTAAGGTGTCAAGTAAAGCAATCCTTCTTTATCCAAATCCAGCAAATACGATTGTACAGGTAGATCTTGATGAATCATATGAAAGAATTAATAAAATTCAGATATACAATTCCACTGGCCAACTAGTAAGATCAATTCAAGACATACATACAGAGAATATCGCTATTGATATTTCCAATTTAGAAAATGGGATATATATCATGCGTTTCTTAACGAATGAAAATGACATAGAAAGTAAGGTCTTTATTAAAAATTAAAAGGCTAATGAATAGATCAATAAAGCCCGATGGAAATTTCCATTGGGTTTTATTTTTTAGTCAAATGAAGCATTGAGCTTCATAATTTCTATTTATTGAAAAGGACTCAGACTCAACTTACCTGAATTATATTCAAATTGATAGTCCTTATTATTCTGTGAAAATTCTATTTTAAAATCTGATATAAATGGTTCGTCTTGAGTAGGATACCATTCCTTTTTTATCAATCGATTAATTATGATGAATATTCCTTCTTCATCACCTGCGGCGCAGAATCGTTCTAGACTACCAGAAAAAATGTTAATGTCTGCTTCTTTATTGAGTACTTCATAAACTTGCTTGATGTCATTCGTAGGAACTCCTATCTCACTTATATTGATAATGGAATCCATAGAAAATGGATGATCACTTTTCGCCTTTAAACCCCTTCTCGCAATCAACTCTACAATATTATTATCCGCATCATAAAAATACATTGCATATGCATCCCAAAAATCAAAATATTGTATCTCATTCTGACCATCTCTTATAATCTCCACTCGCCCAGTCAACCATTCCAAAGCCTGTTTTTCCAAAATTGATGGAATATTTAAAGCAAAATGATATGGAGTATGCTTTTCTTTTGATTCGAATGACAAAATAGAATCACCAATTTTAAAGGAAACGAAATCCTCTTTTTCTATTAAAATGGGAAAACCTAATGTAAGGGAATAGAACTCTTTTTGCTTAGCAAGATTAGATGTAAATAAGTCTAACTTTTTAATCTTCATAAGTAAACTATTACTTATTGGTATTTATCTCGTTTAATTGTTTTTCTAGCTCTTCAATGCGTTTTTTCATTTCTGGCAATTTTCGCATTAGAGCAAAGGCTTTTAAATATTCTGTATACTCAATTGCTGGATATCCATTCAATCTCTTTCCTTCTTCTCTTACATTACTTATAACACCACTTTGCCCTTGTATTTGAACATCATTAGCAATTTTACGATGTCCAGCAATACCAACTTGTCCTCCCATTATTACTCTCTTTCCTATTTTGGAACTTCCAGCAATACCTGTTTGGGCAGCAATTACTGTATCTTCTCCTATTTCCACATTATGCGCCACCTGAATTAAATTATCAAGCTTCACTCCTTTTCTAATTATTGTACTTCCCATTGTTCCGCGATCTACAACTGTATTCGCTCCTATTTCTACATCATCTTCTAAAACAACATTACCAACATGGCTGATCTTTGTATATTTCCCTGCTTTATCTCTTGAATACCCGAATCCGTCACTTCCTATCACAGCACCTGCATGCAATATGCAATTATCTCCTATGATCGTATTTGCATAAATTCTTACTCCAGCATAAATTGTACAATTAAGACCTATCCTTACTCCTTTTTCAATCGAGACATGAGAATAAATCTTTGCTCCTTTTCCTATCGTCACATCTTTCGCAATATGAGCAAATGGGGCAATTGAACTTTCTTCGTGAATAGTAGAGTTAGAATCAATAAACGCTAGTGAAGAATGCTCATTTTCTTGTTCTGCAGTTGCACCAAATTTATTTAGCAAATTTCCTATACATGCATATACATCATCGACTTTTATCAATGTACTGTCCACATCTTGAGTAGGCTCAAACTCTCGACCTACCAATAAAATAGAAGCTTTTGTAGAATAAACGTATTGTTCGTATTTCGGATTTGCTAAAAATGATATTGTACCTTCTGTACCTTCCTCAATTTTACTTGGTGAATGGACTTTAACCATAGGATCCCCCACAATTTCTCCATCCAATAATATCGAGAGTTCTTTAGCAGTAATTAACATAGTTATCCGGCTTTATAGCAATTTGGTGTTTAAATTATGACAATTTTATGTCTAACAACAATACAAACAATAGTGTTACAAATTAACAACGAAATAAATAGAATTAGTGTGCTAAATTAAACAAAAAAAATACCCCGAAGCGCTCGAGGTATTTAATGTCTTTGTTTATAGTTTTAAAAATGTGTCGTTTTCTACTCTTTCGAAAACTTATAAGTAAGAAAAACGACTAGCGTAGAGATTGTACACACAATTACTGGAATAAAAAATGCAACTGTGTTTGTTTGCAGTAAAAAATCAATCATAATACCCTTTTTTGTTAATATTTAAAACTTCGATAGTATGACTCCTTTAACGCAAACTTCCCCCTAATTTAACATTTTAACATTTCGATTAATGTAAAATACTTTACATATTTTTCATGAAATTTTCACAAAACTCATGGCTGGTGGATTGTGAATAAGTAACATACTGAAGCGCTTTATCCCCATAGGCTACTGCTCCATGCAAATGACCATTCCCATCTTTTTGGATGTAAATCCCTTTTAGCTTTTTATCCGCACACTTCTTTTGCAACAACCGTTGGAGATTCGATACATCCATAGTTTCTTCGTCATGAAACGCCATAAGCTTTTGACGGAAGTCAATATCAGTTTTGTTACACAACACAACGTATACTCCTTCGCCACTTTCCGGAATAAACTCTTGTTGATTAAGAAGGATGGAATGCTCCGATTTCTCTGTAGAAATTTCAAAATCTTCATTAGATATTTTATTCGCACCTAATTTTTCAAGCTTTACATTGGTATTAAAATCGCGGACGTAATGCGGTACAAATTCATGTGTATAATAAATGGTTTGGCTTTCGCCCAAAAGGAATAAATTTTTCACATTCCCCTGTGTCGAAAGGTAAAAGCCTCGTTCCTGTAATGGCAAGACTGCGGATATATGAATAGATTCTTCACGTTCAAAAGGCACATTTTTAATACATATGATTACACCTTTTGTGACTCCTTTATCTAATAATTCTACTGCCTTATTATATGTAGTTGCAAAAGTGCAATTTTCTGCTATTTCTGGGGACAATAATTGTTGCCAAGTTTTTTCCATAGCACAAAGATTCAATAATAATTGTTAAACAAGTGCCACATATATAAAAAAACTTATATATTTATTTTTCAAATATGTCCCAATGGCTAGCCCCGGTTCAAAAAAATCGAAAAAGAAGCAATTAAAAAAAGGAAATACTAAAGAAAGTCCTCGTAAAGCAACAGTTATTAGTTTTTGGAAAGATAAAACTAAGCTGTTGCTTTTATTAGCTGTCCTTGTCGTTACTTTCATCACTTTTAGTGATTCAATGAACAACACATGGG
>CAYOIL010000118.1:560-5261 GCA_964403985.1 uncultured Saprospiraceae bacterium | reverse complement strand
GGTGAGTTGGGATGACGATCGTAATTTCATGGAAAATGAATTGGTACAAGGTATCAATGGGTCAAATTTTTGGGAATTTTCAGCTAAGATTTTTAAAGACGATGTTATAGGAGGTTATAATCCTTTGACCATTTGGACTTTTGCCATCGAAAAAGTGACTTTTGGTATAGAAGATGAAGATTTAAAATGGTGGCATTTAAATAATGTATTACTTCATTTACTCTGTGTCTACTTAGTCTACCGGATTGCATTATTACTAAAATTAAAGCCTATTCCGGCAGCTTTGGTAGCCTTACTTTTCGGGATTCATCCATTGCGAGTAGAGTCTGTTGCTTGGTTAACAGAAAGAAAAGATGTCCTATTTGCTGCATTTTATTTTGGGGCAATTTTCTATTATCTAAAAGGCAAATTAAAAGGGAAAGAATTTGCTTACTCATTAATTATAATCCCATTATTCATTCTTAGTTTATTCTCCAAGATCCAAGCAGTAAGTTTACCGCTTTCGTTGATAGCTATAGATTATTATCTTTCAGGAAAATTTGAGCTAAAATCAATCTATAATAAAGCACACTACTTTGCCTTATCTTTAATTGTAGGATATATTGGATATCGTATTTTAAGTGGAGAAGGAGTGACTAGTGATTCTACTGGTTTTAGTTTTTTACAGCGTTTATTTGTAGGATCATATTCTTACATGATTTACTTAGTCAAGCTTATCTATCCATATGAGATGTCTCCGCTATATCCATATCCTAGTTCGTTTGAGAATAAATTTTATCTGAGTGCTATTCCATTTTTCACGATTGTAGGTGCCTTATTTTATGCTTGGAAAAAGAAAGCAAAAGTATGGGTATTTGGATTTCTGTTTTTTACTTTCAATGTAATGTTTGTCCTACAAATCATTGGTGCAGGACAAGGGTTTATAGCAGATAGATTTACTTATGTTCCATTTTTTGGTTTGTTTTTTATTGCCGCTTATTATTTTCAAAAACTCGATTTAAAAAGTATTTTGGGAAAGGTGATTACAGGAATAATTGCTGCATATATATTATTATTCTGCTGGATGTCGTACAATCAAATAGGTGTATGGCGAAATTCTTACAGTTTATGGACACATACAATAGGCTTATATCCAAAAACCAAAGTAACCTGGGGAAATAGAGCTAATTGGCTAAGAGATAATGGATATCGAAACGAGGCGTTAGCTGATTATTCGCATAGACTTTCCCTTGGTGCTGATGATCCAGAACCTTTCAATTCAAGAGGTAAATTATACTTCCAAAGTCAACGATCTGATACCTTACAATTTGCATTATCTGATTATGAGACGGCTGTAAATTTGGCTCGAGCCAAAGCAAAAACGAATAAAAAATATCAAGATAAAATACCTGAATACCTAGTAAATCTAGGTTCAACATACGCTAGATTAGGATACAATGCTGAGGCAATTAAAACATTTGATGAAGCCGAGACTTATGATCCGTCCAATCGAAACATTTACTTTAATCGATCCATTACCTATCACAACATAGGTGATTATTCAGGGGAAATAAAAGACATAGAATCCTATTTAAATTTGAATCCATACAATGGAAATATGATCATAAATTTAGGAACTGCTTACAGGTTAACTAGTCAATTTGCTAAAGCTGAAAATGCTTTTTTTCGAGCTAAAAAGTATACAAAGATTCCCGCATTATATATCGAAGAAGCTAGAAATTTCATTGCACAAGGAAAGATTGATCAGGCAAAAGCGAGTATTAAGATTCTGATCCAAAGTGGAGTAAATTTACCAGCGGATCTTGCTAATTATGCTAATTAAGCCAAATAATGCACTATAGTATCATTCAAGAAATGAAACAGTAGGTGCATTATTCAAATTAATCCTATTTTCTTTCTAGGCTCAAGCATTAATTCATTACTTGATCAAAAAACATACTTTATAGTAGGCTGGTCTTTTTTATTCATTGTGCCGATAATTTGACCTTGTGGGATTCTTACAGAAGGAAAAACTCCTGGTTCAAAAAGTAAAATATTTAATGATCCTCCATATTGGAAATAACCTACTTCTTCTCCTTTTGTAATAGGTTGAGGAGATGTTATACTATTAAATTTTTCATTAAACAATACCGATGCAATAGTATTTAATCCAACAGGAATCATAGCTACTTTTCCGTAATCTTGTGTTTCAATTATTAAATAACCTCTTCGGAAATCCTCAAAAACACTGTAATCGTATCCATAGCCTACATTTCCTTTGTCTATCAATTCTGGAAAATCTTTTATTCCAAAATATGCACCTTGAACATCTGCATTAGCTTCAATAACAGTTCCAGAAACTGGAGAATGAAAACGGTGATAAACAGTAGGCATCAATATATTGGAAACAGCTGTACCCCCTTCAAAACAAGAAGCATATTCTGAATTGTCTAACAATTGCATGACACTTAATTCTTGCGTTTTAACTGTTAATGGTTTTGTCAATACAAGATTATCATCTATAATATTTACAATTGCATCAGCCGGTGAAACAACAACAGCATCATCACTGGGTTGGCTAATAGGTCGAGGCGTTACTAATTCTCTAGAGAAAAACTCGTTAAATGACTGATAACCACCAGCTGGTATTACATATTTTGCCATCTCAACAGGTCCTATTGCTGCTTCCCATTGTTTTACTAAAGGAATAGATGCTGTTGAATTCATTTTTGCCGCATTAATATCAACAAATAAAGCTGTCATGATATACCCTGGAACACTATGAATAAAGTCCAAACCAGCCTGGTTTTCATAGTATAGCCAACTAAATTTTTGAATGAATTCTAATCCAGTTGATAAACTAGGATTCCAAGCATACCAATCAGTGAAGAAATCACATAAATTACTTAAAGCTTGATCTTCAGGTACATTCCATCTGTATTCTACTGTAGGATCTGTTCCATCAGGAAATGGATTTACATTTAAAATTGCATTTAAATATAGGTCTTTAAAATTAGCCGCATTAGAATTATACCATGCTTCTATTAGTATTATAAAATCATCAATCGAATCAACGGAAAAATCACTTTTGTTCATAATTTAGAATTTAAAGTTTAAAAAATATTTAGTGTTCGATGCAAAGCTATAGCCCAAAAGAGGCTAATAATAGCGTAGTATTACTCGAAAAAAATTAAGTAATAAACCCCGTGTATCATTTTAAACTTATTAAGTTGTTATGAAAGAAAGCCGATTCTCGTTATATAATTGTAATGAATAAAGAAGCTTTCAGAAAGACTGTATTTTCCTTAGTTGATCGACTATATCCTATGGTCATGAGATACTTAGGTAATCAAAGTGATACGAAAGATGCTTTACAAGATATTATGTTGAAACTGTGGAAAAAACGCAATCAACTTTTAAATCACCCAAATCCACAAGGCTTCATTTTTCTAACAGCACGAAATCATTGTCTGGACATTTTAAAGAAAAAGAAAAGAACTTTTGTAGATCTTGAAAATATAAAGACGTCAGATTTCTTAATGAATGAAAACTCAAACTCAGATTATAATGAGTTAAAGAAAGTTATACTAGGGATTCTTGATAATTGCCCTATCCAACATAATGAAGTTTTAATATTAAGAGATATCGATGGTTTAGAATACAAAGAAATAGGAGAACTAATTGATTTAAAGGTGGAACATATACGTGTTATTTTATCGAGAACGAGAAAATATGTAAAGCAAGAATTAATGAAAATTTATAGCTATGAATAGGGAAAGAGAGCATTATTTAGCTGAAAAATACTATGAGGGACGGACTACTCTTGAAGAGGAAAAGGAACTGATGGAATATGCTAAATTCTCAGATGAAAAAAACTCTTGGTTTAACTATGTTGACTCAGCAAAAAAGGAAATACCGTCGAATTTAGCTGAAGAATTATGGAACCAAAGCGAAATAAAAAAGACTTCAAGCTTTAAGAAGCGAATTTTTCCAGCAATCATATTATGTGCCATCACACTTATGATCGGAAGCTTCACATATTTTCAAATTCAAAAAAAAGAAGCCTACAACATTAAAAAACAACAGCTTGAAGAAGCAATTCAGTTTGCTAATAATGGCACCGGAATACAAACAGAAGAAGTATTCTATAGAGATGATTTAATAACCATTTACTTTACTTATTAAACTTTAAAAAGATAATTATGAAAAATACATTGTACACATTTTTACTGATTTTATTGTATTTAAATATAGGTTTTACTCAAGAAGTAGGTGATCTCAAAGAAATTGGTGAACTGAAGGAAATTGGGGAACTGAAGGAAATTGGAGAACTGAAGGAGATCGGAGAACTAAAACCAATAACTCCAGGACTTAAGATAGAGATTAATGAAGGTGAGACTCCGGAATTATACATTGATGGTATCAAATGCGATATATCAATCATGGATTTATTGGATCCATCTAAAATTGTATCGGTAAACATTATGAAAAATGAGGAAGCCACCGAAAAGTATAAGACAACAAACGATGTAATTTCAATTATTTCAGTTAATAATAAAGAATACAAAGCTACTATTAACACAGAAGATTTTGAGGTAGATATAAAAGTCAAAGGCAATAAAAAAGGAAAACAACCAGTCATTATAATTGATGGAAAAATTGTTAAGAAAAGTCATTTAAATAAGCTCGATCCAGATAAAATAGCAACTATCAATGTAATCA
>CAYOIL010000118.1:0-550 GCA_964403985.1 uncultured Saprospiraceae bacterium | reverse complement strand
AAGCAATAGAGAAATACAATGCGCCAAATGGTGTGATTTTAGTTGTTACCAAAAAACAATAAAAGCCACTTCATTTAACACAAACAATTGGTTTCCATATATTTAAAACCATTGAATAAGATTAATTATAAATTCAAGTCAGAATTCATGTCACAAATTCACAAATGCATCTTTATATAAGTACACACACACTTTCTGTTGAAAACTTAACACAATTTCGACAGCTTATTTAACATGAAAAATTATAAAATGAAACACTTAAAAGACTTTCAACTACATCCTTGTTGACGCTATTTCTAGCAGAATTATTATAGATAGGAGCATTACTAAAGATGATATGTATGTTCATTCTTTGAAAAGATTGAATTCTTTTCAAAAGGAATGATAAATTCAAATATTGAATTCGACTTTGTTGTCAAAAACACTGTAATATGTTTTTGATTAAAAAGAAAAAACATATATCTGAGTACAGCTACTTATCCAATTATTTATTCAATTTTATTGATACACAGTATTAAAATGTAGTCATATCCTGGTATAGGACTGTCAT
>CAYOIL010000117.1:0-11821 GCA_964403985.1 uncultured Saprospiraceae bacterium | reverse complement strand
GAAATAGATTGTTTAATATTCTGTTTGAACGAAAAAGGAAAATTGCTGAATTCAATTCACTTCCTTTTGAATACTTGATTAGAAATATTCAAATAGCAGATCCAGTAAATGGGCCGCATCTAGTTTCACTAATTTCAAGCTTTAACTTAGCGGAGCAAGTTCATGAACTTTCAGAAGAGATTGTAGCACAAAATGATAAGTAATACTCCTAAATTTATAAAATACAGTTCTAGTTATAAAACATGGAATTTACAGTTTTAGCCATAGTAAATATAAAACGGTATAGAACAAGCTATAAAGATGGAATGATTTCTTCACTCCCAAAAGGAAGTAGAACACTCCACTTATCTCGAACGTTCAATGGCATTAAAAAAAATGAAAAATGGAGAATAAACTTGTCGAATACTTTTCGAAATTTCGAATTCTTAGTAAAGAAGAGAAAGAAATAATTAATAAGGACTTAAAAATTACTAAGTTCAAAAAAGGAGTAATTTTACTAAGAGAAGGTCAAAATTCATCAGACAATTATTTTGTTTTATCAGGTTGTGTTCGACAATATATTATAAAAGATGGAGATGAAAGAGTAACAAATTTTTATACAGAAGAAGACTGGATTCTAACTGCAATTGGACAAGGAAGTAATCCTCTTTCAAAATATTTTCTGGAATGTGTAGAAGACTGCTTTTTAGTTATAGCAAATGATAAAGAAGGCAGCGAATTAATGAAAACGAATATGAAATTTCAAGAACTAGCTCAATTAATTCTCGAAAAGCAAATAATTAACCAACAACAACATTTCACAGAATTTCAGAATAGTACTCCTGAAGAGAGATATCTAAAATTGCAAAAAACAAGACCACACTTAATAGAAAAGGTTCCACAATATCAACTCTCAAGCTCTATCGGGGTTAAACAAGAGTCTTTAAGTAGAATTAGGAAACGAATAGCTAATAAGCGGAATTCTTAATTTAATATGAAAAAAATCAACTGTTTAGATTTTTAATTCTTACCAATTTTCCATCTAATTGCATCAATTGCAATGTAAGTTGTTACACCTATTTCTATTGCAGAAAACAAAATGTAATATGGGCTTGATTTTCCAACAAATAAAGTTACTCCTTGTACTATTGTCGCTATACAGCAGTTTCTTTAATAATGGGTCTAGGGTCAACAAGTACTTTTATTTCAAATAGACCCAATTATTTCAATGGTTCAATTAGAGAAAGGACAAGTACTTTAAATGACTCAAGAGTCTTAAATTGGGTCTTTATTATGTGGGCAACAGAGCTTGGATCTACTCTTGGAATATTTTTTAACTCTTCTCAATCATTCTATGAATTCAGCTTATATCCGAATTATAGATTCCTTTTTATCCTATTTGTAATAGTCATATACCAGCAACAATGGACTAGTTATAGAAGGCAATTCAAATCTTTAACAACCAAACTCTATATTCCAGTCACCTTTTGTTTTGTCCTATTGATATGCGCTTTAGGCAGCTTAAACATCATAGATTATGAATCATTGAACCAAAGAGCGCTTTTAAAGAATCCCTATCATAAATTGAAAATTAACAAGCCTAAGTCGAATGCATCCACCTACGGAAGATCTATATTATGGTCATTTCTATCAATTTGAGCATCTAAAAATTACACATTGGAAAATTACAATGTTTTTTTTACCTGAAGAAGAATTATTTCAAATAGATTTAAAAGGATACATTACCGATGATATTCGAGAAAAGTCAAGCAAGCATTTTATTGAATGTTCTTTAAAAACGAAATTAAAAGCCAAAATACACTCAAAGTTTAATTCGAATTTTACACATGAAAATAAGTAGAGTTTGAAATAACTTTGCTTACATATTGTGTTATTTTACAGCTTGTGCAAATAATCTTTAATTCTGGACTTAAAATAGAGTTTAATTGAGCTAATGATAAGATGAAAGATTCAGAATTACTAAGCAATCAATTTTGTAAAATTGTAATAATGTAATTGAATATGAAAACAAGCGATAAGATATTAAGTATAGCAGCAATCTTTATCAGTATTTGTACCTTGTTTGTATTTTTATATCAAACCAACTTAATAAGAAAGCAGCAATATAAGTCTGTTTATCCATATTTAGCATTTCAGCATTATGGCACAAATACGGAAAACTATAAGTTTATTCTTGAAAATAAAGGAATAGGACCTGCTATTATTAAGTCTATCGAAGTTAAAACTACAAATGGAGAATTATTTAAAGATATCAATCCTTATTTAAATTCAAGATTGCAAAAAACAGATACAATAAGCTTCTATCATACAGACCTTTCAGAAGGCATGCTTATTTCTGCAAATGAAAAAATAGAATTGATTAAATTAAATGATCAAAAATTGACAAGTTCTCTTCGTTTATCTGAAATTCTATAAAGTAAAGACGTTTCAATCATAATTGAATATGAATCCATTTATGAAGAAGTTTGGACAATTACTAATGAGTCCGTTTTGCCAATTAAAAATTGAAAAGTACATTTATGCTTGAATTAAGACCGACATGCGAACAGTGCAATAGATCCCTTCCTCCATCTAGTGAAGAAGCCATGATATGTACCTTTGAATGTACGTATTGTACCAATTGTGCAGAAAATGTATTCAATAATGTGTGTCCTAATTGTGGTGGAAATTTCACAAAGCGTCCTATAAGACCAGCTAATTTACTCGAAAAATATCCTGCTTCAAGCATTGTAGTTTTCAAACCAAAAAACATAGAGTCATGAATATTAGTCAAAATGCAGCAAACCAATTCAAGCAATTTTATTTTGGTGGAAACTGGACTTTTGTAAACTTGAAAGACACATTAGCGGATGTGGATTATAAAATGGCTCTAGAAAGAGTAGGGGCGTTTAACACTATCGCCACTCTTGTTTTTCACATCAATTATTATGTGACTGGTGTATCAGATGTATTAAAAGGTAGCGAATTGAAAATCAAAGACAAATTTAGCTTTGATCATCCTCCTATTCATTCTCAAGAAGATTGGGAAAAATTCTTACAACAAGTATGGACAGACGGAGAAGAATTCATTTCGCTCGTCGAAACTTTTGATATTTCGAAAATCAATGACAACCTAGATAAACCAGTTTATGGATCTTTTTACCGCAATTTTAGCGGGATCATAGAACATGGACATTATCATCTAGGCCAAATTGTAATCTTGAAAAAATGGATTACAGAGTTGAGAACGAAAAAATGATTTATTTTCTGCCTTACATCTTAAATAAAGGAAAGTAGATATCCTGCCAATGCACCAAAAATCACAATGTGCATACTATTCACTTTCTTTACACCAAACAAAAGTCCAGCACTGACGACAGCAATCAAGGCTGTTTTCCAGTCAATAATACTCTCTATCCCCATCTCAATACAAACAGCTAGAATAACTCCTACTGCAGCAATATTAACAGCATCAAGCATTGCAGAAAGTAGAGGTGATTTTCGAATTTTATAAACCAGAGGATTGATCAATCGTACAAAGATGAAAGAGGGTAGGAATATACCTACTGTTGCTGCCAGAGCTCCTTTTAAACCTCCTAGTTGCCAGCCTATAAAACTCGCCGTAGAAAGTACAGGTCCTGGTGTCATTTGACCTATGGCAACAGCATCAATTAATTCGGCTTTAGTAAGTAGTCCAGTACTAACTAACTCGGCATCTAAAAATGCAAAAAGGACGTATCCTGATCCATACAATATTGCACCTACTTTTAAAAAACTCAAGAAAGTTTTTATTGAAGAAATTCCTACAGCTAATGGAAATAAACTAAATGAGTGGGTATTTTTGGCGGAAGCCAGATAATATAAAAAGCCACCAATTAGTCCAGCTCCCAAAAGAACGAATATTTCATTCCAACCTATTAAAGCAGCTGCTAAAACTAAAGCTCCAAGAACTCCTAGTTGCCAAGTTTTAAGTGCTTTTTTTCCTAATTTATATGAGGCACTAAGAATTATTGCGATCACTGCAGGTTTTATCCCATAAAGCATATGTTGAATTTCTGGAATCTTCCCATAGTCTTTATAAATCCAAGCAAAAATACATGTGATAACAACAGCTGGTAATATAAAAAAGAAACCGGCACCCAGCAAACCTTTCCATCCTGCTCTTTCATATCCACAATGCATAGTCATTTCTGTAGAATTAGGACCAGGAATAAGATTCGTAACTCCTATTAAATCAAGAAAATGTTGCTGGCTAATCCATTTTCTCTTTTCAATAATTTCTTCCTCCATCATTGCAATATGTGCTGCTGGACCTCCGAATGCAATGCATCCTAGACGGAAGAATACCGAAATTACTTCTTTTAATTTGTTCATTTTTCTAAATGATAAACTATCGTTTGGTGAACAAGTTTATAAGAAATTAAAAAAATATCACAATTTCTGAGTAGTTAAAAGAGTACATTTGAAGAAAAAAATATGCGATTTATCTGTCTAGCTGTATGTTTGAATTTAAGCTTCTTTGGCTTCGGCCAAAAAGATGCTTCCAATGAAGGCAAAAAAATCATGGAAAAGGCAATTGCTTTTCATGGAGGAGATTCTTATGAAAATCAAACATTCTTATTTACATTTCGTACGGGAGATTATACATGTGTGCATAACTCGGATGGCATGTTTACCTATACTTCTTCGAAAGTTAATAAAGCAGGCACGCTAATTGACATAAATATGACTAATTCTTCCATAAGTTATAAAGAGGATGGTCAGCAAGTCGTGTTGGAAGAGAAAAGAGAGCTAGGGGCAAGAAGTGGCTTAAATTCTGTTATTTATTTTTTCACTTTGCCTTATAAGTTACAAGATGAGTCAGTGCAATTTTCTTATGTACGATCGATTGAAATCAAAGGTATAGCTTACCATGAAATTGAAGTGCGTTTCAAACAAGAAGGAGGAGGAGAAGACTTTAGTGATATATTTAGATATTGGGTTCGAAAAGATACTTACAAGATTGATTATTTGGCCTATGTATATTTTACTGGGAAAGGCGGGGTTCGTTTTAGAGAAGCGTTTAACGATCGACGAGTTGCAAGTGTTTTATTCCAAGATTATAATAATTATATGGCAAGTAAAGAAACGAATTTGGATGATCTTCCTAGCATGTTTGAAGCTGGAGAATTAAAGTTGTTAAGTAAAATAGAGTCGGAGAATGTGAGAGTAGGGGAGGTGAAAAAATAAATGATTTAGATTGCTATAATATAGCGTGGAAATCTTGATAATTAATTTTAGAAATGAAATATTCCATTATATTTGCGTTCGCTAATATGCCGAAGTGGCGGAATTGGTAGACGCGCTGGATTCAAAATCCAGTATCCTCGGATGTGTGGGTTCGATTCCCACCTTCGGTACTCAGGTGGAATTTCATTGTAAATTCCGCCTTTTTTATTTCATTTATTACAGGGCCGTAATAAGAAACCTTAAATCCACCAATCTTCATTCGATCTACAATAATTCGATTTCTTGTAGTACTATTCTTAGCTTGAAAGTATTCTCCCACTTTTATTAATTGCATTCTCGGCTTATTCGAGTAGCAATTATAATACTTATAATTATATTAGCTTTTTATAATTAATATTTTTTTATGTGAAATTTCAACTAGTTCTTTTTTTATCAACTATCATTTTTCTGAGGCATCGGACAAGATTGATCAAAAGAAACCATCTTTTTCCGAAACTCTGACTTGTTGTCAAAATGACTAGCTATTGCATATATTTTCTTGAGGTAATTCTCTTTTGCATTTTCGCCATCTCGATAGAAAACACGTATTGTTTTACAATGTATGTGTTCAAATAAATGTTTCAATAAAGTTTTATCACTTTCTCCACAAGAATGCCCATATATATAAATTTCGAAGTCATTGTATTCAATGAAATTTAGTAAATCTTTATAATTTGAATTTAAAGAGTATGCATAGGATTTTATATATTTATTGAAGCTATTTATTTTCAATGCTTCTATTTCACTAATTGACTTATCAAATTCATTTCCATACCCGAAAATAGGATCCGCGAGTCTACACTCCTTAAGAAATTCCTACTGATTATTTACAATTTCAACCATTTGAGAAATAGGTTCTTTATCAATATATTTTGGGGGGATTTCTTTTAAAGTTTCGAAATACAATTCCTCTATATCAACCCATCCATATTTTTCAATATTACTAATACATTTACCAAAAAATGAATATTCAGGACATTTGATTACCTTATTTTTTTGATATTGTACAAATGTTTTCAAAGGATCTCTAAAGGTTGTATAAAGTATAGTTTCAATTTCGAAAAGAGGATTATTTATTGGTTCTCTTGTGGCTTTTATTAATTCTTTTTTTAAAAAATCTAATATGAAATCTTTGAAACTTGTTTTTAAATTATGAGATAAGTCAAATCCATTTCCTAATAAAATAAGTCTATTCATATGTTATTTATCTTTTACTTCCCTACAACAGTTTTAGCTATTTTAAATAAACTTTCTAAGCTCGATAAAGAGTGTTTTTCTTCAACGCACAGATGAAAATTCAAAAAAGGATTATTGAAAAGCTAGGAATTAATAGGGTATACTTGATTATAATCCTGACCGATTGCATAGTTTGCATTATTCTGAATATCTGAAATTGCCGCATATTGGATTTCTAATAATCCTTTATTTACTCCTCACATATCTCCTTAATCCTTTCCAATGCTGCAGGCCATTGAACTAGAAATTGTTCATAGTATTCATCACTTAAGTCAGCCTCTACTGTTAATTTAGTCTCCTTTTCATTAATCCTTTCGAATCGATAATTTTCATATGCTGGTGCCCAACTTGATACACCTGCACTTTCCGTGTCATTTATCCCATTAAATACCCAGCCTAAATGCCGAATAGATAAAAATTCATGTAAATCGTTTTCAGCAATTTCAGAAACCATTCCATCGATTTGGCCTTTTGAATTTTTAGCTAAAAAGCGCACAGATCTGCCTTTTTCAAGACTCCCTTCATAATAGGAGCCCTTCGTAAAAACTTCGGTCCATCTTGTAAAGGTTTCTGGTACAAATACGATATCCCATACCTTGGATACTGATGCTGAAATTTCAATAGAATTAATTATTCTCTTCATGTGTAAGATTGCTTATTGCTCGTAAAAGATAATTTCTTTTCAATAAATATTCATTTATTTTATTGAAGATATTAATTTCCTGATTAAGCACTGATTTTTCTTCAATAAGTCCTTTGATTTCTGTTTCCATTTCCTCCAGAGTACTTTCTAAATCATTCTGCATCTTAGCAGCCTTTTCAGCATTATAATCCATCTTCAATTCCATCAACTCATCATTCATATCCATCATTTCCATTAGAAACATTTGAGGCATAACCTTCGATGGCTCTTCACTTGATGGATAATAAGTGGTTAGAATATATTTTAATCGACTATGAAAATCTTTTAGTGTTTTGTAGGCCTCGTTATTCAAAGCGCTTTTACTCAACACAAGCTCTTGTTCTTCTGCTGATGCATTAATTTGCATGTCCGGATGAAATTCTTTCATCTTTTCGTAATACAGCAGTTTTAACGCTTTTGCTTGTATTTGAAATTTGGGCTCGAGCCCAAAAAAATCGAAATAGTCCATGTTAATTAAACCATTCTTTTATGAAATCTAGTCTAGACACATCGAGTCCCAGTGCAAATATCATAAGTCCTATAAGTATGAAAAATCCTACAGTATTTGCAATTTCCATTGTCTTGTCAGACACCTTTCTCCCGCTTATCATCTCCCATATTAAAAACATTATATACCCGCCATCCAAAGCTGGAATTGGTAATAAATTCATGATTCCCAATATCAATGAAAGCATAGCAGTAAGGTTCCAAAACGCCGACCAATCCCATGTACTCGGGAATAAATTACCTATCGAAATAAGACTTCCTAAACTTTCTGTCACTTTTAATTGACCGTTAAACATCTTTTTGAACGCCTTAAACTGTCCTACTAAAAAGTTTACTGATTTATTCCAGCCTGCTGGTACTGCCTCAGCCCATGTATAATTCTGCGTTTTTTCTTGAAAGAAAAAATTCAAAGGTTGTCTGTAAACGCCCAATGTACCTGACTCTGTAGGAGTAATTTCTTTACTTAAAACCTCTCCATCTCTTTCTACTGTGATAGGGATTGTTTGACCTGCATAATGCTTAGCAAGCTCTCTTCCTTGATCATAGAAGTCTATTTTTTGCCCATTTAGTGCAATGATTTTATCCCCTTCTTCAATTCCTGCTTTTACTGCAGGTCCATCTTCTCCTTTTTTAAATAAGCCAAATTTCTTACCCTGTTTCTGTAATTTCCCCACTGCAAAAGGAGTTCGTGCATCGAAAAACACTTGTGATTTAAATTTTTGACTACCAAAAATTCCCACATACTTAGGATCAATCGGTATTGTAACAATCTCTCCTTTACGGTCAACAGTTAAAGATTCTGTACTATTTAAAACGACATCTGAAACAATCGCTCCTCTACTAAATTTATCGAATTCTTTATCTCCGTATTTTAATATTTTATCTCCTGTTCTCAATCCGAATTCATAGCCTATTTCATCTACATAGATCCCATATTTAACCTCTTCTACTGGCGTATATTTTGCGCCATAAACAGCATAAATCATGATAAAAAGAAGAACCCCTAAAATAAGATTTACCGTTACACCTCCTATCATAATAATGAATCTTTGCCATGCTGGCTTAGATCTGAATTCCCACGGTTGAGGTTCGCCTTGCATTTGTTCTTTGTCGAAACTTTCATCAATCATCCCAGATATTTTCACATATCCACCAAATGGTAACCAACCGATTCCATATTCTGTTTCTCCTATTTTCTTTTTAAATAACTCAAATCCAGGATTGAAGAATAAGTAAAATTTTTCTACCCTTGTTTTAAACCATTTCGCTGGTAAAAAGTGCCCTCCTTCATGAAGAACTACTAGTATTGATAGACTTAATATTACTTGTAATAACTTTATTAAAAATTCCATTTATTAGTTTTATGCGCTTTACCTGTGTGAATGTTTTTTGTAAAGACGTGCAAAGGTATAAAATACATTGCACTCAATTAATTCTTATTTTTGCAGAATGCTTCTTTTTTATACGAATAAAATTCAAAACGACACTGCACTCTTCTCTGACGAGGAAATGCGGCATATCCAAAACTCACTGCGAAAGTCGAGTGGCGATACATTACACTTCACCGATGGTAATGGAACGATTTATACTGGTGAAATCTTATCTACTTCCAAAAAGCAATTGGAAGTTTCTATAATCGATCGAAAAAAGCACCAAGATATTACTCCATACCTTCATATTGCTGTTGCTCCAACTAAGAACATGGATCGAATAGAATGGTTCGTTGAAAAGGCTACTGAACAAGGAATAAATGAGATTTCTTTCGTACAATGTAAGCATAGTGAAAGGAAAAATATAAAAATGGATAGGCTACAAAGAATTGCCATAGCTGCAATGAAACAATCTTTGAAAGCTTATCTTCCTAAGATTAATGATCTTGTTTCTTTCGATAATTGGGCTTCCGCCCAAAAAGGTGGACAAAAAATGATTGCCTGTCTTACAGAAAATAATCTGTTCTTTTCAAAAGGATTTTCGACGAATACTCCTACAACTATTTGTATTGGTCCAGAAGGAGGATTTAGAGAGGATGAAATTAATTCAGCAATCAATAAAGGCTTCCGACCTGTAAGTCTGGGTAATCAAAGATTACGAACAGAAACAGCTGCATTGACTTCCGTTTCCTATGTTAGATTGCTAAATGAAATGGAATAATTTCTATTCCTCCATTTTCATAGGTGCTTTTCTCATTGGAAATGCATCCGTAATCGTTTTGCCATATATGAGCAATTTCTGTTCTGAAAAAGGCAAACCAATAAGGGTGAGCGCTTTAGGCTCTCCTTCTTCTGTATATCCCATAGGTATGGCAAGAGCAGGGTATTTTGCCATTGCAGCATATCCAGCATCATAATTATTTATAGATAAATAAGCATCAACTTTCTGAGTTTCTAATACGTCTTCAAATCGTTTTCTAGACTCTTCTTCGAGTGTAGCTTTAAGCATCTGCATGGAATCAGCATCCATTCTGTGTTTCATCGTTTTCTCAATCAGTTCCTGTCCATAAGGTGCTCTAGATTCTAGATTCTCTGAATTAAAGGCAACAACATCTGCCGCAGTTCTTACTTGAACGGATCTCGGTGCATAAGCACTTATATATTCTGGTAAATCCTTTTTCATGTCGTAATGTAGAACGTCAACAAAGCCTGTTAAAGGGATTTGCTCAGGAGTGATTTCAATTATCGTAGCACCTGCTTCTTTAAGTTTTTCAACCATTGCAGCATATTCTTTTGAAGATTCTAGATACGAGGTATTCACTGCAAATTTGAAAAGAGAAATAGAGGTTCTTAAATTATCAACTGTATAAGCAACAGGATCGGGAGCATTTAAAGTCGCAGAATCATCCGCATCTTTTCCAGCCATTGCCGCAAGAATAATAGCATTATCACTTACATATTTTGTCATTGGTCCAGGGGTATCTAGTGTACTGCTTATTGGTACAATCCCGCTTCGACTTAAAACACCAATGGTTGGCTTTAAACCTACAAGGCTATTTTGGGAACTTGGAGAAAGAATCGAACCTGATGTCTCAGTTCCTATTGCTGCGGCAGCATAATTTGCCGCAATAACAGCTCCACTTCCTGCCGAAGATCCACCACTTTCAAAAACTCCTCTTCCATAAGGATTCAAGGTTTGACCACCTATAGCTGAATAACCCAAAGGACAACCACTACAGAAGAAATATGCCCATTCGCTCAAGTTGGCTTTTGCCAAAATAATAGCACCGCTGGCTTTTAAATTTTCTACAATTTTTGCATCTCTCGTAAAGTTGTTTGATAAAGCTAATGCACCGGCCGTTGTAGCCAAGCCATCAAAACCAATATTATCTTTCAAGATAATAGGCATGCCATAAGCCTTGGAAAGTTTGACACTGTTTCCTATGTCTCTACTTTTTGCTTCTTCTACAGCTTTTGGATTAATAGAAATAATCGAATGTAAAGAAGTTTTTGGATTTGATTCGTATTTTAATATTCTATAAATGTACCACTTCGTTAATTGCTCATAATTCAATTTTTGTTGATTGATGTATTCTTGAATTTCATTAATTGAACGCTCATAAACAAATGGTTTGAGCTCCTTATACTTCTCTTCATCAAATCCTTCTAGTAGTTTTTGGGCAAGAGCCCATACATCTTCTTTATCATTTACCTTAGAAGATATTAACTTGTATTGCATTCGTTTCGTCTCGTGAGTAGTATTTCTCTCGAGCATTTCAACTTCGCTTAATCGTTCAAAACCGGCTATTGTGTTTTTACTAGTTGAACAAGCTATCATAAAAAGGAAACAAAAAAGTAGAATTCGCATAGTTTTATATTATAGGACTAAAATATAAAATCATTTGTCTTTATTTTGCGTTACAATAAAAAAAACAAGCATGTTGAGAGGATTAATACTATTTATCTGTTTGACGGGGACTTTCTTGAATGCTCAAGAAGGAATGAAATTGGCTTTGCTAAAATATGGAGGAGGAGGTGATTGGTATGCTAATCCTACTTCATTAACTAATTTAGCACAGTATTGTAATGATAAAATAGATACTCACTTTGAGCTTGATTATGCAACAGTAGAAGTGAGTTCAGCAGAGATTTTCAATTACCCATTTTTGCATATGACAGGACACGGAAATGTGATTTTTAGTGATCAAGAAGCTGAGAA
>CAYOIL010000116.1:7781-11929 GCA_964403985.1 uncultured Saprospiraceae bacterium | reverse complement strand
ATATGAAAGTTTATCTTTGCAAGATGTAATAAGTTTAGTTAAATAACAATTATTACTGATGTACAGCTGGCACTTTATATTTGAAAACGATGTTAGCAAAAATGAAATCAAGAAAATAAATGATTAAAGTAGGCATATTATTTGGAGGACCATCGCGAGAAAGAGAGATTTCTTTTGCTGGAGGACGCACGGTTTATGATAACTTGAATAAGTCATTATTCGAAGCAGTGCCTATATTTATTGACAGTCACAAGAACTTTATTTTATTGGATTGGGAGTATGTTTATAAAGGAACGATTAGGGATTTTTATCCACCTGTTGAATTTCAACCTCCTTCTAAACACAACTTCCAAATTTATATAGATTCTTTACCAGAAGCCGGAAAAGAAATACCGAATGCAGTGGGGCAATTGATCGATATAAGTGAATTAACTAATCATATTGATATAGCATTCTTAGCACTTCATGGTCAGTTTGGTGAAGATGGTGTGATTCAATCTTTATTGGAAAACATTCAAATGCCGTATACTGGGAGTGGAATTATGGCGAGTGCCATGGGAATGGATAAATCAGTTCAGAAACATTTGATGGGATTGGCAGGATTCGATGTTCCAGAAATGTTAGTAATAAATAAGAAAGACTGGACGAAATTTGCTCACAAGAATTTTTATTCTGATGCAAAAGAAACGATTGGATTTCCTTTGGTTATAAGGCCTGCAAATCAAGGTTCTTCTATTGGTGTATCCATATTGATGGAAGATAAAGGAGAAGGGGCTTTCGCCCAAAAGATAAGTGCGGCTTTTTTCCAACAGAATATTTCTTGTGCCCTGTGGAATGGATTGAGTGCAGAAGAAAGAGTAAAAGAAATTCAAGAAATAACGGACATCAGAAGTGGCATAGGTTTTCCTATGGATGTAAATGGTGAAACAATTCATCATCCTGATGAGCTATTATTGAAATTAGATAATTTTGCGATTGACGGCAAGGATATAGAACTTGAAGGTCATTTTACAGAAGCTAAGGTTGTTATTGAAAGCTTCATTAGAGGAAGGGAATTTTCATGTATAGTAATGAGAAAGGACAATGGAGAAGTTGTTGCTTTGCCTCCCACAGAAATTGCCAAGCAAACTGAATTATACGATTATAAATCTAAGTATCTTCCAGGTTTATCAAGAAAGATTACACCTATTGATTTAAAAGATTCGAAACTTAAAAGAATTCTTGAGGAATGCAGAAAGTTGTTTACTTTTTTAAACTTTCAAGTGTATGCACGAATAGATGGTTTCTATAGTGTTGATGATAAGATTTATTTGAATGATCCGAATAGAACTTCGGGTATGTTACCATCTTCATTTTTCTTTCATCAAGCGGCGGAGATCGGTTTAAATCCTTCGCAGTTTTTAACTTTCATACTTCGTAATTCTCTGAATGAGCGGATGATGAGTGAAACGAGCAAAGGTGTCAGTAAATTATTATTAAATCGACTAGATATAGCTCTAGAGACAGGTCATTCAGCTGCGGATTCAAAGAAAAATGTTGCTGTTATTTTTGGAGGATATTCTTTCGAAAGGCACATTAGTGTGGAGAGTGGAAGAAATATATACGAGAAACTAGCCTCTTCTGCGAAGTATAACCCAATTCCTATCTTTTTATTGGGTGATGAAAAGGGATATGACTTATATGAAATTCCGATTCCATTATTATTAAAAGATAATGCAGACGATATACGAGATAAAATCTTGAACTTCAAAGTTCATGAGGTAGTGTCAGAAATAAAAAAGAACAATACTGATATTACAGCGAAATATAGCGGATCTTCAGCAGTGAATGAACCAGTCTTGCATACTTTTGAAGGGCTTGCTAAGAAAGTGGAGATTGCTTTTATTGCTTTACATGGGAGACCGGGCGAAGATGGAAATATTCAAGAGCGATTAAAAGAAGTAGGTATTCCTTACAATGGGTCTGACTACGAATCTTCTCATATAACGATTGATAAATTCCAGACCTTACAGACATTGAAAGAACATGGATTTACAACAGCTGATCAATTGCTTTTGGACAAGAATCCAACTTCATCTGTTGCAGACAGATTGAAAGATGCTTTCAATTTTCCTTTCATTTTAAAGCCGGTTGATGATGGCTGTTCGAGTGCAGTAAAAATGATCAAAACGGATGAAGAGTTAAGGGCATATTTGGATGGTATATTCAGAGAAGAAGAACAACTAGATCAAAGTATACGAGGAGTTCTTGACCTTGGAGACAATGAAGAATTTCCTCGGAAACTAAACATTTTGGGCGAAAGCCTAATAACGTCAGAAAATGCAAACCATTTCTTAGAAATAACAGGTGGATTATTAACGCATGTGGATGAGAATGGGGAATTAAACTATGAGATGTTTGAACCAAGTGAAGCATTGAGTAGTGGAGAGATATTATCATTGGAAGAAAAGTTTTTAGCGGGCGAAGGCCAAAATATTACACCAGCAAGATTTAGTCGGAGTAAAGAAGCATATAAAGAGATAAGTGAACAAGTAAAAAAAGACTTAGAAAGAGCTGCAAGGATATTAAAAGTAAAAGGATATGCAAGAATTGATGCTTTTGTTCGCATTTACGACAATAATAAAGCAGAAACTATTATTATTGAGGTAAATTCCTTGCCGGGCATGACGCCTGCAACTTGTATTTTTCATCAATGCGCGTTAAATGGTTATAAACCATACGAATTTATTGACAAGATTTTAGAATTTGCTGTAAATGAAAAACAAGAGAAAGAAGTCTGAACCAATATTCATAATCAAACTTATACGATTTTTGACAACGAAAGTATTTTTTAAGAACTTGCTTATAATGGGCCTTGTGTTACTTGGATTATTCCTTGTATTACACTTCTTTTTGAGGTCTTATACCAATCATGGACAGCAACTTACTTTACCGGATTTTATAGACATGCATATTTCAGAGGCAACCGATTTAGCCGAAGATAAGACCTTTGAAATTATTGTGAATGATAGTACTCATATTGTGGGAAAACCTGGCGGAATGATTATGAATCAAAACCCCAAGGCTAATTCGACTGTAAAAGAGAATCGTAAAGTATACGTGACCATAACTAAATATCAAAGTGATCAAATTCGCTTAAAATCCCTGCCAGAACTATACGGTAGAGAATATGAGCAGAAGAAAAAGGAGCTTGCTTTAATGAAGATTAGTTCTAGAATTAAAGGATACGCTTATGACCAAGGTGAGCCGAATCATATCTTGGAAGTTTATTACAATGGACAGTTGATAGCAGATATTGATGGCAGAAAAGATAATGTGAAGATTGAAAAAGGAGGCACGCTTGATTTTGTATTAAGTGAGCAAAAAGGATTGGAAATTAGTATTCCTGACTTGCGTTGTGAATCACTTGCTGCTGCTTCATTTATGTTGGAAGACGGAGCTAGGTTAAGACTCGGAACAATTAGTGAAGAAGGGAAAATAGAAGATAGAGAAAGTGCATATATTATTGATCAATTTCCTCCCTATTCAACGGATGGAAGAATTTTTATAGGAGAACAAATAAATGTAGTCATCAGCTCAACCAAACCTGAGGACTGTAATTAAAAAAAATAAAGTAGACATGGATATAATGGTAGATGAGCTTCAAGAAAGAATTGAAGCAGGAGAAAATGTCCCAAGAATTGATGTTAGAGAACCATACGAACACGAAGAATACAATATAGGTGGCCAATTAATACCCTTAGGAAGCCTTCCTGTCCGATTAAATGAAATCCCACAAGACAAAGAAGCTGAAATTGTCATGTATTGTAGAAGTGGTGGCCGATCTGGTATGGCAAAGCAGTTCTTAGAACAAAATGGGTATAGCAACGTACGAAATCTTGTTGGCGGCATGCTTGAATGGCAAAGGAGATTTGAAAAAAATTAACCTTTTAAAAATAGCACATGAAAAACTTATTTACGATTAGCTTATTTGCATTTATTTTATTTCTTGTATCATGTACAGATCCATGTGAAAACATAACTTGTGAAAACGAAGGATTTTGTGAAGAAGGCACTTGCATTTGTGAGGCAGAGTATGAAGGTGAAAATTGTGAAACTGAAATAAGAACTAAGTTCTATGGAAAGTATAGAGGATCATTTAAATGTGA
>CAYOIL010000116.1:4674-7771 GCA_964403985.1 uncultured Saprospiraceae bacterium | reverse complement strand
TAAATGTGAAAATCAAGATTCAGTTAAATTGGATTTTACTTTAAGAAAAGGAATTGACGTTAATAAAATCAATTTTTTCAATACTACTAATCCAGCTGCATTATCAGAAACAATGGTTCTAAATGGCAATGTATGGGAAACAATAATAAACCAAGAAATTGATGGAAACACATTTACTACAATTTTCCAGTTTACATTTTTATCTACAGATGAAATCGATTTTAAAGCTATTTATACACTTAATGAAACAAAACTATACTGCCCTGGGAGCCTACAGAGATATGAGTAAGTATTATTAAGACTATTTTATACATACTGAAGAAACTTAAGAACATAGGTGAATTAGCACATAAACTACCATGATTATTAATTTTAAAACATTATAAATGAATAACTTAATTAAACTATCTTTTTTAGCGATTATTCTATTTCTTACTTCGTGTACAGACCCTTGTGAAGACATATCTTGTTTAAATGATGGCGTATGTGATGATGGAACATGTTTATGTGAAGATGGCTATGATGGAATTACATGTGAGACAGAAGCAAGAACTAAATACTTTGGTACATTCAATGGGCCATTAAATTGTCCAAATGAAGATCCAGTAGACCAATCTCTTATTTTTGAAGCTGGTCCAGAAGTAACACAAATGCTTATGATTGATGCTTTAGAACCTACCACAGTAGATACTTTGACTTTGGAAGGAAATATAGCCACTTCTCCAGAAAGAGAAATTGATTTATTCGGAACAATAGTAACATTTCAAATTTCTTTTACTTTCAATACTACCGATGAAGCATCAATGGAGTTAAAAACTTCTGCAGATGGATTATCAACTACTTGTAATGGAACTTTGATTAGACAGTAATAAAAGATAAATAAGGAGCATTTAAAAAGCGCTTCTTATTTTTTTACTTATCATTTAAAACTCAAGGCACTAAAGTACTTTGGAAAGATCTTTCGCTTAAAACTTATTCTTAAACATCATCGATTCTACAGGCTTATCTGTTCGCTTGATATACTTCGCGTTTGCCTTCTTGTTATAATAATTCTCGATATCTCCATCTACCATAAAATAGATAAGTTGACCAATAGGCATTCCTTCATAAACTCTCACTGGATGCACACAAGAGATTTCTAAGGTCCAAGTATTACAAAATCCTACATCCCCTTTTCCTGCCGTTGCATGTATATCAATTCCCAGTCTACCGATAGAAGATTTTCCTTCGAGAAAAGGAACTGAATTATGTGTCTCTGTATATTCTTGAGTCACTCCTAAATAAAGTGTTCCTGGTTGCAATACAAATCCCTCCTCTTGGATAATGATCTCTTTTATTTGATTATGCTTTTTTGCATCTAATACCTCATCAGTATACACAGCTAAAAACTTACTTAAGTGCACATCATAAGAATTAGTACCCAGACACTTTCTGTCATAAGGTTCTATCACAATATCACCAGTTTCTATAGCTTCAAGTATTTTTTTATCAGAAAGTATCATCTTATTCGCTTATTTAGACCGGCAAAGGTAATATCTTTGAGTTAATAGCAATCCATATGCCATTAATATTACATGATTTTTTATATCCTGAAGGTGAAATAGCTGTTTGGGAGATCGAAGAGGAAACCTTGGAGTTATTCGAACGCATCGAATTAACTGCTGTTGAAAAGCAAGAAGTCTCCAAAATGAGTGTACAACGCAAGAAAGAATGGGTTGCTGCTAGGTGGTTGATCCATAAATTGTCGGGTCGAACCCAAAGAGGAAAATGTCTCAAGGACGAATATGGAAAACCCTATTTAGAAAATAGTCCGTTCAACATTTCAATAAGTCATTCTCAAGATAAAGTTGCGGTAATCGCTGCGCCTTATCATGTAGGGATTGACATCCAAAAATTAGTTGACAAAATGCGTCGATTATCGGTTAAGTTTTTGAGTGACACAGAAGCTAAATGGAAGTGTAACTTAAAGGACCTTCATGTAATATGGGGTGCCAAAGAAGCTATGTATAAAGCATGGGGAAAGAAAGGAATCGATTTCAAACAAGACATGGAAGTGGAGCAATTTTCATGGGAACATAACCGAATTGAAACAGAAGGAAGTCTTTCGAAAGGTTCAGTTTCTATGCGCTTTTCAATCACAGCACAACAAGTCGAAGACTTTATATTAGTCCGTGCTATTGAGAAGAATAGAATTGTGCTTTAAACTTCTTATTTCTATGAAACAAAAACGAATTCTAGTGAGCATCAGCTGTTAGATTTTCATTTTGAACAATATTTTATTTCTTATTTTCATTATCATTGTATTCCAAATCTAATCCATCATAAATTGAAATATACACTCTTATTATTTTGCTTATTAACTTGCATTTTATCCTGTAAAAATGACAACGCAGGAAATGAATCCTCCGCTCCAACTGAAGGTAATGATACCAAAGTAATAGAACTAGACAAAGATTTTGTTGACTTCTATAACAAATTTCATACGGATACAATATTTCAACTTTCTGTTATCAATTTCCCTTTACAAGCAGAGGGCGACTCCATTACTTGGACCAAAGAAAACTGGATAGCTCATAAACCATTCAATGATTTTGGTGGAAAATTCCGACGAGAATTTACTCCTGCTGGAAAAATAATGCTGGAAAGAATTTATGATGCTAATGGATTTTTCACTATGAATCGACGTTGGGCCGAATTAAGTGATGGATGGCGACTAATGTATTATAAGATTGATCTTAACGAACAAGAGCAATAAACTGATTTTACTTAAAATTTGAACAGTTTATTGTCAATGAAAATTTATTCTTTCGTGTTAACATATACTTTTATAGAAGCCAGATACCTACTAAAAACCGGTCTCTTTAGTTCTAATTCTGCTAAAAATTTTTCACCATTATAAACAACACATCTTTCATCTTCATCGCCGTAAATTTCCTGGAGTTTCCTTTCTAATTCTTTAAAATACACTGCATCTTTCAAAAATTCTCTTTTAACCCATGAATTCATTTTATCAATATGAACAGAATCAGTATTCTCGTAATAAGAGGCTATAGTTTCACCTTTACTATTTTCTATATCTGCTAGCTCAATAAATGGA
>CAYOIL010000116.1:0-4664 GCA_964403985.1 uncultured Saprospiraceae bacterium | reverse complement strand
TAAACAGGATTATGAAAAGAAAATAATACATGATTTATATTTTAAGTGAATTTTCAAAACAAAAGCTAACTAATATATATACCTTAGCTTAAATTTAAAACTATTTTCCCTAAGTAAAATTTAACAACAAATAATTAAATCAAAGTATTTTTGGTTCAAATTAAGAGAATCATAAAATTGTTTCTATTTACTCACCAGCAACAAAGTTTGTTGACCTTCTCGAACACAAATTTCACCTTTCACTACCATCTCATCTGTCAATTCATGACGGGCAGTATCAATAATCGTGATTCCTGGCGCCTCTTGGATCTCATCGGTCCTGAATGTAATTCTTTGCCTTTCATTAGCAATGTAAACCGAACTCGTTAAATCTATATTGGACCATAAATAAATATTTAATGGCAAATCTTTTTGGGTTAAACCCAAATTAATCGCTTGCTCTCGACAATCAACCCCTTTATCCCCCTGATACCGCTCCGGGATAAAGAAGAAATTGAAAATAATCCGCATTACTAAAACAGCAGCAATGAATGAAATTAGACGTATTGATCGGAATTTCGAAAAACATATAAATATGAGAGCCAAGGCGAAAACACCTGCTCCCATCTTTAGATATCGAAACGAAATATCAACTTCTAAGGTCTGAAATAAAGCAATAACAGAAGATAAAATTATCGCTAAAAACAAAAACTGACTTACTCGAAAGAAGATGGCATACAAATTCGTATTCTTATCATAATGCCTTTTGTGTAGGTGCAAGAAAATACTAAAAACCAAAGGAATTAACATTAAAATATATCTTGGATACACTTCTACACTTATCCAATAAATTACAATGTTCACAAGGAAAGTCAAGCCACAAAAAAACAAAAAAGCATTATTCCTTATAATCTCCATTGACTTCTTACCAAACATATACACAGCCATCAAACTCCAGGGTAAAAAGTGATAAATATTCTCAAAAGGATAAGTAACTAAATGCTGAAAAAACTGTGTATAATCATATTGTTCATGAACAGCAGTTCTTCTTGTGGATTGATCTAATAAACCAGCTAAGGTTTTTCCCAAATTAGCCTGAATATGATACAGCCCATAATACCCACCTACAATTCCTAAAAATACTACGATCCCAGATAAATGCTCTAAAGAGAATAATTTTCTCCACTTTCGCTGGGAAATAAAGTAAGCTAATAAAGTAAATCCCTGAAAAATAATAGAAGGGAAACCTTTCATTAAAAACCCAGCTCCTGCGAGGGCATAACTTATGATGAATAATCGATACCATTTTTGTTTCTGAAATTGATGAAAAATCACCATAAAACCCAAAAATGTAATCATTGAATAAGAGATATCAATATATGCTAACATACTATCCCAAAACAATATACGACCACATGTTACAAACATTAATCCATTTAATATGCTATACTCTTTAGTAAAATGCTTCTTTGAAAAGAAATAGATTATATAACCAAAAAGACCCAAAAATAAGAGATTAGGAATTCTAGCACTCCATTCGTTCACTCCTGCAATGGCATATGAAATGTAGAGAAAATAGTTGTACAACGGTGGCTTAGCTCTATATTCAGCGCCATTCAAAGTAGGTACAATAAAGTTTCCTGAGAAATCCATCTCCATCGCCACTAGAGTCCGAATAGCTTCATCATCATTTAACGGCATCATGCCTAGATTAATAAGAAACGCTGGAAGAATCAACAACGCAATAACGACGTACCAGAATTCTTTTTTGGACGGATGCATTATGATTTTTTTACGTATCTTATTTCAGTACAATTTTCTCTAACAAATACCTTTTGGGCGTAAGCCTGAAGATCAGCTGCTGTAATCTTTTTGTATTCATCCATTTGCGAATTAATTAACTCCGTGTCTCCCACATACGTGAAATAACACAAATTAATCGCTTTATTTAACACACTAAGTTCACTATATACCTGAGCAGATTCTATTTTATTAATCAATTTACCTACTACCCTATCACTAATTGGTGTTTGCTTTAATTTTTCTAATTCTTCCCAAATTTTAGCATATGCTTCTTCACTATTTCGTTCATCATTAATCTTGGCTTCTATCATTAATAAGCCTGGTCCCAAAGTTCCTGAAATATAAGCATCGATTGTAGTGTAATAATCAGTCGCTTTGAATAAGTTCGTATGAAACATTGAAGAGCGTCCATTCGCAAGAATATCACTTAACAAATCTGCTTTATAATAATCTGGATGATTTCTAGCACACATCCCAAAACCAAGATATATAGCCTCCACAGGCACTTCTGATGGCACAATCTTCTTTCTATAAGCAGACTGAGGTTGTTCGGAAGGAAAGTCTTTTTTTACTATAATTCCATCTGTACTCTCGGTAGGAAAATACTTTTTTATAAGCTCTTCTATTTCCTCCTTCGACACATTTCCTACTACGGAAATAATCGCATTGGAAGGGTGATAAAACGTTTTATAAAAATTTTGTACATCTTCCAATGATGCTTTTTCAATGTGAGAAATATCCTTCCCTATCGTTGGCCAATTATAGCTATGCTCCGGATATACTTCATTACTCATATGATGCCACATATCACCATAAGGTTGATTCAGACAAGTTTCTTTGAACTCTTCGACCACTACTTTTTTCTGAATATCGAGATTTGTTTGATCCACATTTAGCGATCTCATCCTATCTGACTCTACCCATAATACTGTTTCCAGGTTTTCTCTAGGCACAACATCATAAAAGTTTGTCATATCGCTATTAGTAAAGGCATTGTTTTCTCCACCCGCCATTTGGATAGGTACATCGAAATCAGGGACATTTTCGCTTCCGCTGAACATCAAGTGTTCAAATAAGTGGGCGAATCCGGTTTTGGAGCTTGATTCATCTCGCGAACCTACTCTGTATAAAATATTGACCGCAACCATAGGAGTACTATCGTCTTCATGGACGATTAATTTCAAACCATTGGGGAAATCAATTTTAGAATATTGGATCATTCCGCAAATGTAGCATATTTCATATGTTAAGCCATATTCTAAGCAGAATGAAAAGTTTGAAAAAAATCATATTAAAATATTATATATTAGTAAAATCGCAATATCTTCGCGCCTTATTTCGTGCATATGAGACAATTTGATCGTATACTAGTTACTTCTGCCCTTCCATATGCTAATGGACCCTTGCATATAGGGCATTTAGCGGGTGCTTATCTTTCCGCTGACGTATACGTGAGATTCATGCGAATGATGGAAAAAGATGTACTTTTTGTTTGTGGTAGTGATGAAAATGGAGCTGCAATTACAATAAGAGCAAAAAAAGATAGGGTTGAACCCCAATCTATTGTCGATAAATATCACGAACAATTCAAGGATACTTTTGAAAAAATGGGTTTAAGTTTCGACGTATATCATCGTACTTCTTCTGATTTACATCATGAAACTGCTCAAGAATTTTTCAAAGATTTACATCAAAAAGGAGAGTTTGAAGTAAAAGAGACCGAGCAATATTTCGATGCAACAGCAAATCAATTTCTTGCAGATCGGTATATAATTGGCGAATGCCCAAAATGTGGACATGCGGAAGCTTATGGCGACCAATGTGAAAACTGTGGATCTAGTTTGAATCCTACCGATCTTATTAATCCTAAGTCTACTATTTCAGGTAATATCCCACAGTTGAAAAAAACTACACATTGGTATTTACCTCTTGATAAATATGAGAACTGGCTAAAAGAATGGATTAATACTGGAAAAGTTGATGGAAAGCAACTGCATATGCCCGACGAGTGGAAAAACCACGTACTTGGACAATGTAAATCCTGGATAGAAGGTGGTCTTCATCCTCGTTCTATGACTAGAGACTTGAATTGGGGCGTTGATGTTCCTAAGGAAATAGAAGGTTCCGATGGAAAAAAATTATATGTCTGGATGGATGCTCCTATAGGATATATATCTGCAACAAAGAAATGGGCACTTGATAATAATAAAGAATGGGAACCATACTGGAAAGATGAAAACACCAAGTTGGTACATTTCATAGGAAAAGACAATATCGTTTTTCACTGTATTATTTTCCCTGCAATATTGAAAGCTCATGGAGATTACGTTCTACCTGAAAATGTGCCAGCTAATCAATTTATGAACTTAGAAGGAAGAAAGATTTCAACTTCTAAGAATTATGCAGTATGGGTTCATGAATATCTAAAAGAATTCCCTGAAAGGCAAGATGAGCTTCGTTATTACATGATTAAATCTATGCCAGAGCAAAAGGATAGTGAATTTACATGGAAAGGCTTTCAAGATGCAAACAATAATGAATTTGTAAACAATCTTGCCAATTTTGTAAATAGAGTAATTGTTCTTAGTAATAAATACTATGAAGGAGTTATTCCAGAATTCGATATGGATATGGAATTTGAATCTCCAGGAGATGATGGATTACCTGGTTTTCATGACGGTGAATTATTGGCATTATTTGACATGTTACATGATTTATCTCAATATATAAGGGAATATAATTTCCGTGAAGCTTTAAAAATGGTGATGGCAATTTCTACTAAAGGAAATCAGTTACTACAATTCAATGAGCCATGGAAATTGGTGAAGGATGAAGCTAATGCCGATAAAAACAACAACACAAAAAGGGGAAAATTTCGCATA
>CAYOIL010000115.1:0-11933 GCA_964403985.1 uncultured Saprospiraceae bacterium | reverse complement strand
TGGCGTTTTCTAAGATTTGTACTGCGCAATTTAACCCGAACTCAGGTTAATAAATATCGATTATAGATGAAGACATGTTTTATTACAGGAGGAAATTCCGGAATAGGAAAAGAAGCTTGCACTCAAATCGCAAGTAAAGGCTATCAAGTTTTTGTAGGAGCTCGAAATAAAAAAAGAGGTGAAAAAGCAGTAAAGGAAATAAAAGACAAATCTGGCTCTTCTCATGTAAAACTGATTTTAATAGACCTTTCTTCAAAAGCATCTATTCTACAGGCAAGTGAATTGTTACATCAGGAAATAGATCAGCTAGATGTATTAATTCACAATGCGGCAGACTTTGATATTACTCGAAAAAAAGCAGCCTATTCAGTTGATAATATTGAAACTATATGGGCAACAAACCACATTGGCCCTGTCCAATTAACAAATTCCCTTTTGGATTTAATCCAAAAAAGCGAACAAGGACGCATTCTTACTGTTTCCTCAAAAGGTCTTTTAGTCCATCCAAAACTTATTGTAGATCTTGAAGATCCCGAATTCAATAATCGAACATTTAAAGTACCCAAAGCTTATTATCAATCCAAACTAGCTCAAGTTATGTACACCTATTGGCTAGCAGAACAATATAAAGACTCAGGAATTACAGCAAATTGTATTCGAGTAACTAATGTTAAAATAGATATTGAAAGATATCCCGATGTTTCAAAATTCATGAAATTTATGTATTCATTCAAAAGCAGGTTTTCTATATCACCTGAAGAAATGGCTAAAACATACACCTATCTTGCGACTTCAGAAGATTGTAAAGACTTAACGGGCAAACATATTGACGAAAACAATAAAGAAGTCACTTCTTCAAACTATAGTAAAGACCCAGAAAACATAGACGAATTAATGAAGTTGACAGAAAAGTATATGTAAGGTTTTAAAACAATATTCTTTTAAAATTAATCTGACTCATTTTACTCATCCCCAACCTTTCTCATAAAAGAGAAGGGAGTATAATATCTTTATGAACTTAGAATAGATTATACATCCATTGAGCATCATTTCTGCATCTTAGGTATACATAATACAATAAGATGCCGCAATTAAAACTGAAACACTTCATAACTATAGTCTTTCTTTTTATACTTTTTAGCCTGAGATTTTATATAAATCAGATAGATATAAACAATGAAGGGTATAACCATTTTAGCTTCCAATTAAGCGCATTCTTAGGAGTAAATAACTATCATAAAAAATGGGGTTTTAAAAGAGATATTGACTTCCAATTTTATCCAGAAGAACTTAATGTTGACTCTGTTCATATTGAAATTACAAACAACTCACTAAGTGACTTCTATACCTTCTCATTTCCTCACAAGTTACCTGTACTTTATTATCATGATAAAGTTTGTTATAAAGCTAAATGTGATACGTTTAGTGGAAATCCCTATGGATGTGGGACTGGAATGTACGTACGAAAAGTTGAAAAGAAAATACTTAAAGAAACATGGTCTTATAATATTTCTGAATACTTAGAACACTATGTAAAAGACAAAATTATACCTGATTCTATAATTTTACAAAAAAGAATAACAGTTTTTGAATTACCATGGAGTATGTACAAAAAAGAAGATATTTATTCTAATAAACTTGTTCTTACAAAAAGCCAAATTGAACGTTTACTGGATAATTAAACCCTTTTGCTGTTTAATATTAAGATTGAAAACAAAAGTGAAGATTTAACGAATCTTTTAAGTAACAAAATAAATAACCCTACTTTACTAACTTTCTCACTTGTATTTCATTCCCTACTTTCAATTGTATATAATATACACCTGAAATTAAATCATTTGTATCCATTAAAAACTGATTTTGATTAGTATTAGATTCCTTTATTAACCGACCTGAAGAGTCAAAAAGCATATAAGAAAAACTAAAAGGTGCCTCAATAAAGAGAGCATCTTGTAAAGGATTTGGTCCTAATATAATTTCATTAACTCGTAATTCTCCAACTGTTAAAACTACATTTTCACAATCTCCATTGACACATCCATTCTTATCCATTTTATATAAAGTACCGAAAGAATTATTTCCTGCAAGATCTTCCACATATCCTGCACTCATTAATGATCCCGATGATAATTCCACTGTTTTAACCAAATAACTTCTTTGTTTTGTAGCTAAGTACCCAGGAAATGAATCAATTCTCGTCCATATTTCTTCTCCATTAAGTCCAACTTTTGATATCAAAGAACCTCGCAAAATAGTTTCTCCATTAAAATCCTTCTTCAAATAATCACCAGTAACGAAGTATGAGTTATCTGCAGTTTGAAAAATATTTACAAGTCTATTTCCAAAAAAAGTAAATTCACCCAAATTCGTTTTCCAATTAATTTCTAAGTTCTGATTTCTAGAATTAATTGTCGGGCTAGTAAAAAGCTCATTATTAATTTCTTTAGTCTCAGTTCCTGCTATTATAAAATTGGATTCATTCTTGATTAGAAAAACATTAGTTGGTAAACTTACATATGATTGAAGTGAAAGTTCATCACCAATAACTCTAGACAGTTCATTTCCAAATAAATCTAATTGGACTTCAAAATATTTAGTAATTGCTTCTTTGTCGTTGACAAAGCCGGTATTTCCAATAGAACCAAATAAAAAAATTTCTTGATTTATTAATTTCGCTTCACCGATATTACATCGCATATTTTCAAACTCATAAAATAAAACTTTTTCATCATTTCCTTCTTTATCCACAAATAATGAAAACCCAGTCCATAAATCTAAATTCGAATTAAATGTTCTCCCAACACAGATGTAGTTTGATTCAGTTTCTAATACTTTATGATTATAAGTTTCTTCATTTTCGAATAATGAATATTCTTTATAAAACACTTTTTCTCCATATTTATCTACTTTCAACAAAAATGGATTATTGCTAAATATTAAATTGCCTGTCATAAGGAAAGCTCCATCAAAAGTTCTAGTCATTACATGGTTACTCTTAACATTTATAAAATCCCCCCCAGGATCATGAAATGTATTGGATTTGATTATATTTCCCAACGTGTCCATTTTACACCATACAATTCCTTGCGGAATTCCGTCAAGCACGACCTTTCCGAATATCGTAAGTGTATCATTATGACAAGTCATATCATAAAACTCGGTAAATCCTAGGTCAGATAAATCATAAGACTTGAAGAAGTCTGACTGCGCATCAATTTTAATAAATGTAATCAGAACACAGAGAAAAATTAAACTTAATTTGTTCATAGTTTATCTACTTATTACTATTTTTGAAGTAAAAATTTCTCCTTTTAAAGTCATAAAAGATAAAAAATAAAGACCATTATTTTGATTTCTCAAATTGCATTTAAAATCATTTATTTCACTTACTTCTTTTTTCAAAACTATTTCTCCATGAATATTAAAAACAATAATTACGCCAGATGTATCAGTTGAATTAATAGAAAAGGTTCCTTCATTTGGATTTGGGAAAACTGAAAAATTGTTAGATTTTTCAGTTATTTCAGCATTAACTAATTGTAAATTAGACCTTTCAGGCAATAAATAATTTTGAATGAGGGGTTCTTCATGTAGTCTCATAATATTTTTAGATATCCTATTACAATAAGTTTTATCGTTTCCATAATAGTTATAAAGTCTGTTTATTTTAATATTTTTTTTGTAATAGGGTGAATTTTCTATGAATAATGTTGTGAATTGGGAGAAAACCTTAATTTCATCTAAATTTTCTGGGTAATTATTAGTTATTTTTTCTGTTTCGAATTGAATAGTACTTATCCCCATTCTAATAGTATTTCGTAAAAACAAATTAAGATCAATTCCTAGTAATTCAAATTTTTCTTTCCAAACATTTAACGAATCTTCATTGTAAGTTAAAGTATCATAATGCATATGAGTAACAATATCATATGCATTGTTATCCATTTCTTTTCTAAAAAAATTACGCGAATTAATAATATTATTTAATTCTTCATCAGAATTGTCTTCGTCTTCTAATTCTAAAATTGCTATATTGTAATTATCTTCATCAGTATTAAAATTTTGTTTTTTTATTTCAATTTCAGTTTCTGTATAACATGGAGGTTCACAATTATCCATTGAGCAATCACCTTCATTACTTTCATCTAGAATCAGATTTGTAAAATTAAAAGGAATTTCATTATTATTCTGATTATGATAATAGGTTAATAAAACTCCGTTATTTATAAAATTATCTACTTCATCAGAAAAGATATTACCAGAACTATTAAAAAGGTATTCATTAATCTCAGCATCAAAATATTCTTGTCCTTGATCAACTTTAATTAAAGCACCTTCGACTCCGATAACTGAGAAATCAATTTCTTTATTATTATTATTGTTACATAAATATAAAAGGCCTCTTGAACCATTAACATCATTCACTCCATTTATTCCTTCTGCAATATTTCCATAATCTAAATCTTCAAAAACATTTCTTCTAATAACATTATTAAATTCACCTATATCTCTCGCATGTATTCCTACAGAGTTCTGAGTACTATTTGAATTCTCTTTAAATAAATTCTCTTGTAATTCAATTCCTGCAATCTCACCATCCAGAAAAATTCCAAAAACATCTTCATCCTGACCATTTTCTGAATTAACTCCAAGTTTAAATTCATTATGCAAAATCGTACTACTACCAACTCCATTTATTTTAATTCCCACATTACAATTCTCAAATTCTGATTGAATGACTTGAAAAGGTTTTCCATCAAATATTGTTGAAGCATCTATTCCATGATTTAGTCCTTTGAAAATACATTTTTGAAAAGAGGGACAAGGATATATGTTTCCGTTACAGGAAAAAGTAGTTTTGAAACCAGCATCATTAGCAAATATGCCGCTTCCAAAAGTTTCAACTATTGAATTTCCTTCGTTGATAAAAGATGATCCACCAATTAGGATTCCATTAACACCTGTTAATTGAATAAATGTAAATAAATCATGAGGAGAACTATCATCACAATAAAAGGAGGACTTATTTATTCTACTAAAATTACTTCTTGGTTGATCTTGTGAAGAAAAAGGAGTATCAAATGGAACAAAATTTTGATAAGGTGAAAATTTTATTGAAATTCTGTTATTATAAAAGTTTGATTGTTCGATGCTTACAATTCCACCACTTTGGTTTTCTTCATCTGGGCCTCCAACAAAAATTCCAATTTCTGCATTTTCAATAAAAGATCCTGGTTTACATTTCAAACTACCTTGCGATAAATTACCGTTAATTTTAAACTGTGATTCTGATGAATTGCCCCACACTTCAACTCCTAGCCATGAATCTATGCAACTTCTACTTGATAATGTTCCATTCAGTACTAATTCCGCATTCGGCTCAATAATTAATTTCCCATTTTCACTAAACCGCAGTGTTAAATCACTTTCGATTACAAGCTTAGCTCCGTTTCTAATAACTAAATTTTCTTCAAAATAGATATCTTGAGCATTAAAAGTATTTGCATTCCAACTTTCATTATTAAAAATCTCTGTGTAATCCTGTCGACTAATTAACATATTCTGAAGAGTAGTTTCCGTTGTTATCATTTCTCGCATTCTTTGACCTTGTCCTGTTGTGTAACCTTCTGTGCACGAATAATGGCTGTTACCTGAAGCCATAGTATTGTAGGGAATTGGTGACATTTCGTCACCGTTTTCATCTGCTAATATTACTGCTGAAGTAGCAGGAGAGGATATATCTTGAAAACAGATATTGTTATCAATAATAGGAGATGTTCCATTCGACCAGAAAATCTCTCCTTGACATGGATTGGAAGGGGTGTTAATTGTATACCATAAAGCTATACCTGGATCAGGGTTAGTATCAAAAACGTAGTCACCACATTCTGTACGATTTTGCAAATCTCCGTTTACTAACTCACAGCAAATACCAGAATCCCATGTAATCCCTTCGCAATCAGTAAAAGTTTCATTTATTGTTCTATGCTGGGTATGAAAAAGTCCTAATAAATGACCTATTTCATGCGAAAAAATTCTGGATTCTAATGCATTCAAATTTTCATTTTCTAGATAACCTCCAATAAAAATAGAATTACCAGGAATTCCATTTGCAATTCCACCTGCAGGGTTTTGTATTAAATTGGAATACGATTCTTTACCAATAAAAACATTAATTCCATCATCATGTAAATAATTTTCATTTGACCAATAATGGCAATAAGGTAACTGCAAGTCTAAATCAAATTCATCAAATATTTCATCTTCGACTGCAATATAATTTATATTACAATCAGCAATAAAAAAAATATTATGCGGATTAAATTCTTCGGCAAGAATTTTTAACCCTTCCTCAATAATACTTTCCGATTGTCCCCCTGAACCATCAAGTCTTGTAGTAATATTAAAATATAATCGTATATAAAATGGCCCCTCTGTCTGCAAAGGTTCAATGTTATCCATATTAATATTTCCAACAAAATTGGAACCACCTGCACCACTTCCACAAACAAAATTTGACTGTGCTAATGCTATATTATTAGAGAAATTAATTAGAATAAAAATTAGAACGAGGTAAATGTTTTTCATAAAAAAGTTTTTAAAAGTGATAATCACTCTAAAATAAAAAAACTTTTCATTTTTATTCCATTTATTTAAATTAAGCCCCCCCTTAAAACAACCCAGTAATCACATTTTCTTCTGTAATTCCTTCTGCTTCCGCTTTATAATTTCTTACGATTCTATGTCTTAAAACATAGTTGGCTACAGCTCTTACATCTTCGATATCTGGTGAATATTTGCCGCTAATTGCAGCATGGCATTTTGCCCCTAGAACAAGATATTGTGAAGCCCTAGGACCTGCTCCCCATGAAATATAGTCATTCACTTGTTGAGTGGCTTTATCTCTTCCTGGTCTAGTTTTTGCAACCAACGAAACAGCATATTCAAGCACATTATCTGCGATAGGAATTCGCTTAATTAGGTTTTGGAAAGCAAGAATTTGTTCTCCTGTAACAATGTTATTTAGAGTTACTTTCTTATCACTAGTTGTTCCTTTTACCACTTCTAGCTCTTCTTCGTAAGAAGGATAATCCAGGGGTATATTGAACATAAATCTATCGAGTTGCGCCTCTGGCAAAGGATAAGTTCCTTCTTGTTCGATAGGGTTCTGAGTAGCTAAAACAAAAAACGGTTTAGGTAAATCGTATCGTTGTCCATTCACCGTTACACTCCTTTCTTGCATCGCTTCTAGAAGTGCCGCCTGTGTCTTGGGAGGGGTACGGTTTATCTCATCTGCAAGTACAATATTCGAGAATAGTGGCCCTTTATTGAATTTAAATTTTCTTGAATCATCAAGAATTTCAGCTCCCGTAATATCTGTTGGCATTAAATCCGGAGTAAATTGGATTCTTTTAAAATCTAAATCCAATACTTGACTGATTGTTGAAACTAGTAAAGTTTTTGCCAAACCAGGTACTCCTACAAGTAAACTGTGCCCATTACTGAACATAGAAATAATTACAGACTGAACGACTTGTTTCTGTCCAATAATTACTTTACCTATCTCACTTGAAAGATCTTTATATGACTGGGCTAATTGATCAATACCCTCTTTATCCGATGAAAATTGCATATGTTATTTTTCTAAACGTTGCCAAAATTAAAATTTAATCAATAAGAACAGTAATAATTGTTGATAGTTATTAGTCTGTTAACATTATAAATTAATATTGAACAACGAATACTGATTAAATATTTGATTATTTGATCAATGAATTTTAATATATTGGAATTTAAGATTTTTCCTTTTTGAAAGTTTAAGGCTATCATAAAAAGAAACAAATGTACAAGTTCAAACAGTTAACGATAGGCTTTTAACACAGAAATACTGAACTAAATGACTAATTTTCCGTTATATCGATACGAAATAAATCTTAATGAAAATAGCCGTTTACCGTAAAGCCCATTTCAATGCTGCTCATAGACTCTATGTTAAAAACTGGAGCGATGAAAAAAATGAAGAAGTTTTCGGCCTGTGTAACAATCCGCATTTTCATGGTCATAATTATGAATTAGAAGTAAAAGTAGTAGGAGAAGTCGATCCTATAACCGGTTACATGATTGACATGAAATATCTAAAAGATGTCATAAAATCAAAAGTTGAAAATAAACTAGATCATAAAAACTTGAATCTTGAAGTAGAGGAATTTTTCGATAAAAACCCAACATGCGAAAACATCACCTACCTTATTTGGGAAATAATGAGTAAGGAACTTGGGGAGAAATATGACGTGACAATCCGATTGTTTGAGACACCAAGAAATTTTTGCGAATATCCTGCACATTAACTTTTGGGCGTAAGCCTAAAACCTACCATATCTTATCTACTCTAAAGTCATAATTAAATCATAGATTTAGCCTGATTTGTAAATAATGAAAACGAAGAGATGAAAATTACCATCGCGCAATTAAATTACCATATTGGAAATTTCGACGGGAACTTAAAGAGAATGAATGAGGCAATTGATAAAGCCATTTCTCAAGGTTCTGACATCGTCATTTTTGGAGAATTAGCGACTACAGGTTATCCTCCTAGGGACTTTTTAGAATTCAAAGATTTTATAGATCGTTCAAATGAGGTGATAGAAAAACTGACTCTTCGGTCAAAAGAAATTGCAATTGTAGTCGGGGCTCCGTCTATAAATCCTGTGATTGAAGGAAAAGATCTTCATAATACTGGTTTCTTTCTAGCAGAAGGGAAAGTGTTGGGTATGCATCATAAAAGCTTACTTCCTACTTATGACATTTTTGATGAATATCGGTATTTCGAGCCTGCAAGAGAATTTGAAATCATAGAATATAAAGGAAAGAAAATTGCGCTAACAGTATGTGAGGACATTTGGAATATAGGAAATGAAAATCCACTATATGATGTGTGTCCAATGGATCAAATGATGCCATTCAAACCCGATTTTATGATAAATGTTTCAGCATCTCCTTTTTCATTTGATCATGCTGAAGATCGTTTAGATATCTTGAAAGAAAATGTAAAAAGATATAAACTTCCTATTTTTTACACCAATCATGTAGGAGTTCAAACAGAGATAATATTTGATGGGGGATCAGTAGTTATGTCGCCTGATGGTTCAGTATTTAGGGAGATGGAATACTTTGTCGAGTGTGTAGAAACTTTTGAATTGGATCAAGTCCAAAAGAATACCGCTAATAATGTCCAACATAAAGATAAGATCGCTCTTATTCACGATGGACTAGTTACAGGTCTAAAAGATTATTTTGGAAAATTAGGTTTTTCTAAAGCTATAATTGGCTTAAGTGGAGGAATTGATTCAGCTGTCACGGCCATTCTTGCCCAAAGGGCTTTAGGTAAAGATAATGTTCGCGTAGTGCTAATGCCTTCTCAATATTCGTCGGATCATTCCATAAATGATGCTAGAGAATTAGCTGAAAATCTAGACATAAGATACGACATTGTCCCTATTCAAAAGCCCTATGAAGCATTTTATGGTCTTCTGGAATCTCTTTTTGAGGGCAAGCCGTTTAATGTGGCTGAAGAAAACATTCAAGCTCGCTCACGAGGACTTATCCTTATGGCACTATCAAATAAGCACGGAAATATCCTATTGAACACAACGAACAAAAGCGAAATGGCAGTAGGATATGGAACACTTTATGGTGATCTTGCTGGAGGACTTTCCGTGATTGCCGATGTATATAAAACTGATGTTTTCAGACTAGCCGAATACATGAACAAAGACGAAGAAGTGATCCCGCGTAATACGATTACAAAGCCACCATCTGCCGAGTTACGCCCAAATCAAAAAGATTCCGATTCTCTTCCAGATTATGACATCTTGGATGAGATTTTATTCGAATATATTGAGAATAGAAAAGGACCAGCAGAAATAATAGGAATGGGTCATGATGAAAAATTGGTGAAAAGAATATTGAGGTTGGTGAACATCAACGAATTCAAAAGATATCAAACAGCACCCGTTTTAAGAGTAAGTAATAAAAGTTTCGGTGTAGGAAGAAGAATGCCAATTGTGGCTAAATACTTAAATTAATTTTGGACGTAAGTCCCTTTAAATAAAAGAGTTTTTAAGCTTTAAATTGAACTAAACACTCTATTTTTATTTTACAATAATATAACAAGACAATAAAAAATTATGAACACAAAAGGACTGGCTAAATTTTTACCTTTTATATTGATAGGAGCATTTTTACTTATCATACTTAGTAGTACCACATTCCTAAACATCCAACCCGGAGATAGAGGGATATTATATAAAAGACTTGGTAATGGTGTTGACCCTACTAAAACTTTCGATCAGGGATTTCACGTTATTGCGCCTTGGAACAAAATGATCATTTATGATGTAAAGGTGAATGAAGCATTCGAAAAGATGAGCGTACTCTCAAAAAATGGTTTGAACATCGATATCGATTTATCTTTCCGATATTTCCCGAAAAGAGATTCTGTAGGTTACTTGCATAATGAAGTAGGTAAGAATTATAGAGATAAAATAATTATTCCTGAGATTCGATCGGCAACCAGAGAAGTGATTGGAAAATACTTACCAGAAGAGTTATACTCGACAAAAAGGGAAGCTATCCAAACAGAAATCTTTGATATTTGTAAATCAAAAGTATCAAACTTACATATCGAACTTAATGATGTATTGATTCGTGAAGTGAAGTTACCAATGACACTTCAAGAAGCAATCGAAAGAAAACTGAAAGAAGAACAAGAGTCTTTACAATATGAATATCGATTGATCAAAGAGCGTAAAGAAGCAGAACGTAAAGTAATCGAAGCACAAGCGAAAGCGGATGCAAATAGAATCTTGAATGCTTCATTAACAGATAAGATCCTTCAAGATAAAGGTATAGAAGCAACTTTAGAACTTGCTGCATCACCGAATAGTAAAGTGGTTATTGTAGGTGGAGGCGATAATGGAGGACTTCCACTGATCTTGAACAATTAGAAAAAAAGCACTTAGCTTTTGTATAAAAATTCTTACTAAATAATTGAATAACAGTTATTTAGTAAGAATTTTTTTATTTTATGCACTGTAATGTGATTAAATTGAGATGTAATAAGAGAAAATGTCAGAGATATATTTGACGTTCATGTTACCAAACATATTATTCCTCATTAAAATCACAAATCATGGATAATATACACATTTTCGACACTACGCTAAGAGATGGGGAACAAGTCCCTGGCTGCAAGTTAAATCAAAAGCAAAAGCTAATTATAGCAGATGCACTTGACCAACTTGGTGTAGACATTATTGAAGCAGGGTTTCCAATTTCAAGTCCAGGAGACTTTGCCGCTGTAGAAGCTATTTCCAAATTAGTTAAAAACGCGACCGTTTGTGGACTTTCTCGTTCTGTTGAGAAAGATATCAAAACAGCAGCTGAAGCGCTACTTTATGCAAAGAAACCTAGAATTCATACAGGAATTGGCACTTCAGACATGCACATTAAATACAAATTTAATTCTACACGAGAAGACATTATGGAGCGTGCATATAAGGCAGTAAAATACGCTAAATCTTTTGTAGAAGATGTAGAATTTTATGCTGAGGATGCAGGTAGAACGGACAATGAATATCTGGCAAGGGTATGTGAAGCTGCAATTAAAGCTGGAGCAACTGTACTTAACATACCCGATACTACCGGCTATTGTTTACCACATGAATACGGCGAAAAAATAGCCTATTTACGTGATAATGTTAAAGGAATAGAAAAAGCTATTCTATCTACTCATTGTCATAATGATCTAGGATTAGCAACAGCAAATTCGATTGCTGGTGTAATTGATGGTGCTAGACAAATTGAATGCACAATAAATGGAATAGGAGAACGAGCTGGGAATACAGCACTTGAAGAAGTTGTTATGATCCTAA
>CAYOIL010000114.1:0-11974 GCA_964403985.1 uncultured Saprospiraceae bacterium | reverse complement strand
GTCTAAAAGTGTGATTTTGTAGAAAAATCTATTAAAATCCTATTTAATATCATGAATTTCAGTATAGAAATGGACGATTTAGATGTTCTAAGCAGTTTCTTGGTTAATCAATTCATGATATGCAGTTCCCGGAATATTTAGTTCTTTTGGAGTACCATATTCTAGAATACCACCTTCCTCTAAAATCAATATTTTGTCATAATTCATTTGAGCATGAATTCTATGAGTAATTACAATTGTTGTTTTACCTTTAAGTGTAGTATTTAAACTAGTAACAATTTGGTTTTCAGTAGAGGCATCAACAGCACTTAGACAATCGTCTAGTAAAATGATTTCAGGATTTTTAATTAATGCTCTTGCCAAAGAAATTCTTTGTTTTTGACCACCCGACAAAGTAACTCCTCTTTCTCCGACTAAAGTTTGATACTCGTTAGGAAGGTTAGAAATATCTTTATGAATTGCTGAAAGTTTAGCGGAATTTATTACTGTTTCAGAATCAACTTGCTCTGAAAGTCCAAATTGAATGTTTTCATTTATTGTATCTGAGAAAAGAAAAACATCTTGTGGTACATAAGCTATTTTTCTTCTTAATTCAGCAAGACTTAAAGATTTTAAGTTTTTATCACCAATTGTAATTTCTCCATTGTCAACATCATACATTCTAACCAATAATTCTGCAATTGTTGATTTCCCACTTGCTGTTCTTCCTACAATCGCTAATTTCTCACCTTGATTTAAAGAAAAGCTAACATTTTTAAGGGCATGAACCTTAGTTTCAGGGTAGGTGAAATTTACATCTTTAAATTCAATTCTAAAATTATCCAAAGACATATATTCACTTGAATCATCTTTAATCTCAGGCTTAATATTCATAAATTCATTAATCCTTTCTTGAGAAGCAGATGCTTGTTGCACTAAGGAAGCAATCCAACCTAAAGCTGTTATAGGCCAAGTTAGCATTCCAACATAAATGATAAACTCAGCTATATTTCCTGGACTTATTACACCATTTTTCACTTGAACACCTCCTACATATAATGTCAACAAAGTACTTACAGATATTAATAAGATCATTAAAGGAAAAAACAAGGAATTAACTCTAGCAAGTTCTAGTGATTTAGATTTAAAATCTTCACTTTCTTTATCGAAATAAGACACAAACTTATTTTCCATAACGTAAGACTTTATTACTCTAATACCTGAATATACTTCTTGTGCTTGTGAGTTTAATGTTGCTAATTGTTTTTGAATAATTGCACTTTTCTTATTAATAATATTACTTACAATATAAATCGAAATTGATAATACAGGAAGCGGCAATAATGTCCATAATGTAAGCTCTAAATTCACGGATAACATCGAGAAAATTACTATAAAAAAAAGCGAGACTAAATTAATGAAGTATAAAATTGCAGGCCCAAGATACATTCTTACTTTAGATACATCTTCAGAAATCCGCGCCATTAAATCGCCAGTTTTGTTTTCTTTAAAAAACTTAAGATTCATAGAAGAATAATGTGAATAAATCTCATTTCGCATATCATACTCAATAAGTCTTGACATAACGATTATCGTTTGTCTCATCATGTACATAAAAACCCCCATTATTAAAGCAAAACCTAAAACCAAAGCGCCAAAAAGCAAAAGGTTTCGACCTAGAGAAGATAAAACTTGTTCTTGTAAAGCTGAATCACTAATTAATTTATACTCCTTAATGCTAATAAAGACATAGTCTAAGGCAACTCTTATTGTTCGTGGCATTAAAACTCTGAAATAATTGGAAAGTGCAACAAAGACAATTCCCAACAGCAAGAGCCATTTATATTTTAAAAAGTACTTGTTTAATACCGCTAATTGCTTCAATTAATTCATTTTAGTTAAGCCCAAAGATATATAATCATATAAACAAGCAATAGTTTAAGTTACAATATAGCTAAAAACACACATTGATAAGCTGAGTTCGAGATTTCCTCGCTTATGCATTTTGTTGATTTGTAAGTGATTAAAAACACAATCTAGTGTATTGAATACACGAATAGCATTTTACTTAGTCTGTAATTATTAGAATCAAAGAAAATCAACAAATCTTCATTGAGAAAGCTTCATTTAGCCCGCTAAATGTTCGCTCTCTCGCTGAAATACTGGCGTTTTCTAAAATTTAACTCGAACTCAGGTTAATGGGTTCTTTCTTTTGCAGTTTCAATTATATTAGTAGAATCAATTCCTTTGTTTATACTGTTATCTCCAGAGATTTTTATATCAGCTTCGTTTTCATTTTCATCTGTATTAGTAATGTTTTCATTTTTTAGACTAAAATCTATATAAGGCATTACTTTTATTTTAGTTTCTTCAGAGACACCAACTAAATTCATAAATGAATCTTTAGTAATAGGAAAGTGGTGTTTACGATATTTTACGATTATATTAGCTTCTTTCCATTCAATATATGGGTGTTTACCAAGTTCTTTTGCTTCAGCATAGTTGATCTTCATTTTTCTAAAATCGTTTCTATTTTCTAAATAAGGGATAATAACCTGAACTAAAGAATCTTCTAAACCGTATACTTCATTTAGTTGATTTGGGGAATGGAATCCACCTAACCAATTTTGATATTTTATAATTCTACTAGAAAAACCATCTCCAATACCTTTTATTTGCTTCCATTCTTCAGGATCTTGAGAATTAAGGCTAAATGCTTTTATTACTTTAGGCTTCCACTTAGATTTTTTGAAAGTTGACTTCTTAAAAGAAGTTCTTTTATTTTTAGGTGTTTTCTCTTGTTCAATTGTTTTGGGAATTGAATCTAACTTTACTTTTTGATGTATTTTTTTTGATACATTCTTAGTGTATACTTTTGAAATGGGGTGTGTAGCAATTTTAGAAGTTGTTTTACCTTGAAAGTTTAAAGTACTTTTAATCTCAGAAGCAGGAAAGTTAAAATCTGATTGAAAATTAGATTCGTGAACATTAATGGCAATGGAAGTTTCAGAAGGTAATATTCTTTTTTGTAAAAAAATAAAAATGGAAAAAAGTAAGATAATTGTAATAAGTAGAAAGATTCCATTTCTTTCTTCATTGTTAAAGTAGTTAAGGTTATTTTTCATGATTATTAAATTTTTTGAATGATTTGATTATTAGAAAAAGATGTATTGTATTTTGAGTGAGTAAAATCTAAAATTTCGCCTTGAAATGTTGATAAACACGAATGGTCAAAAGCTGTATTTAGTAAGATATAATTAGCATCGATATATTGATTAACTGTTGACGGGTCTGGAACATTGATAACAGCAATTTTTAATTCGTTAATTGCGATTAATTGATTTGTATTTTCTGCTAAAGGAATATTTTCAATAGTATGTGATCTAAATTTAATTCTTCTATTCTTTGAAATCCAATTACTTTTTTCAGCTCCATTGGTTTCTTCGAAAAAATGGGTTAAACCTCCGGAATGGAAAACATCAATCATTATATCTTTATGATGAGAATAGATTACTACCTGTGATTCACTAATAGAATTATTAATTTTAAATTGATAGAGTCCTAGGCTTATAAACGAAATAAGAAAGGTCAAAAGAAAAACATGCTTTTTTATAAGGTAAAAAGTAGTTATTGAAAACAATGAGACATAATACAAAAAAAGCTCAAGGCGTTCAGGATATAGGTTTTTAAGGATAAAAGCCTCTTGGTCAGAAAACAGTCTTAATAAATTCAAGAAAGAGGAAATAAACCAATTGAGCAGCTCATCAAGCATAAGTATATCAAAGAAACTAGATGATAATACTAATGATAGGCAAGATAAAGCAACTATTATGAAAGTAGAAGGGATGGCTAATAAAGATGTTATTAGAAAAAGCAATGGAAATTCATGAAAGTAGTACAGAGAGAATGGTGTAATCATTACTTGGGCAGCTAAACTTACAGAAAACAATTGCCAGATGTAATTAAATACCCCTTTAAATTGAAGTGTTTTATAGATGTGATCATAAAAAAATAGAATACCAAAGATTGCTAAGAATGAAAACTGAAATCCTATATCGAAAATTAAGTTGGGGTTAAATAAAAGCATTAAAAATGCAGCAGCAAAACAATAGTTGTATGATAATCTATTTCTTCCTGAAGATTTCCCTATAAGAAAACAAGTAAGCATAACACTTGCTCTAATGGTAGAAGGCATAGCACCTGATAAAACGCAAAAAACCCAGACTCCTAAGATGACTAAAATGTAACTTAATTTGTCAAATTTCGAAGGAAGAAAAGAGCATAAGAAAAATAAAATTGTTGCAATTATACCTACATGAAGCCCAGATATAGCTAAAACATGAGAAGTACCTGTATTTCTAAAAACTTTGCTAATTTCACCTAAATCTGATTTATCTCCAAGAAGCATGGCTTTTACAATGCTTTTGGAAGATTGATTTAAATTACAGGATTCAATATTATTTATGATTTGCGTCCTCAGTTCAGAAAATATGGATATTGAAGATTTTAGAACAACAATATCATTTGAATACATAAAGTGGTGGATGTTTTTATTCTTATAAAACTTATTTTCATCAAATCCATATTCATTCTTAGGTACATTAAACTGTTTTAATTGACCTGTGAACTGAATAAAATCTCCTTGTTTAAGATCATTTATAGCTGTTTTAAGAAGAATGGTGCCATTTACATTAATTGATTTTAAATTATTAGAAAGTGTATTAATTTCAACATAGTATTTGGGATATTTTGATTGTTTAACTTCTTTTACTGTTCCAGTCAAGAACATAGAATGATCTAAATGATGTGCAAAATGTTTTTTATTGCATTCGAATGAGTTATTCTTTTGGGCGAAAGCCCCAAGAGAAATAAAAAAAGATAAAATTAAAACTCCTCTTACATTCCAATTATTAACAATTTTTCTAGAAAACCAAGCAATTAGAAGATTACACAAACCTGTAACAAGTAAAATAGTACTTACTAGTTTAAAATTTAATTCAATTTCATTGGAAATAAAGATTCCCAAAATAAGCGCTAAAGAGATTCTAAGAAAAGGCATTTTTCGCATTGTAAGACAGTGTGTTTCCTATTAGTGTAATGAACACCCTAATTCGTTACATGAAAAATGAATTATTTTTAAAATAATTTGAAAAGCTATTGTTTGAGGAAGTTTCAGAGGTAAAATAAATCACAATCACATTAATGAAAGTTTTAATATGATGAATATATGATGATTACAAATAGTTAAAAAGAATAACTGACTTGAAAAATTAGAGCGGCAATTTGACTAATTTATTTAATATTACTTAATTTTAAACAAAACTGAAGATAAGTATTTAGATTTGTGGCAATTATGGTATGATTCTTGTTTAATTATGAATTATCAAAACAAATTTTCTTATCAAATAGAATAATATGAGAACATTCTACAGCATTACATGGCTACTTTTAAGTGCTTTAGTTGTATGGTACATGATGAATAGCAATGTTACTCCATTAGCTACTGTAGATGATGGAAGTGATGATATTGTTGTTATAGATGAGGTAAAAGGAAGCAATTATACTCAAGCTTTAGAAAATGAAGGTCAAGAAGATTCTTCTGGGGAAAATACTGAAGGTGATAATTCATCGACAAGTAAAGACGACGGTGACTATAGAAAAGAAGGAAAATCAAGATTTGATTTTTTAGAAAAAGTGTACATAGAATTTGACCAGAACAAAACAACGGTTCCAAAAAATCCAAAATTTTCGGCTTACTTGGATTCCGTAGCTGTTTTAATAAATGAAGATGATTTCAAAGTAGCATTGATAGGTCATACGGATAATACCTCAAGTCAAAACAATTATGAAATAGGATTAAAACGAGCAAATCACATAAAAGATCTACTACTTTCGAGAAGTGTTGATGAGACAAAAATTATTGTCGAAAGTAAAGGAGAAGAAGAGCCAAGAATTGAAGGTGATTCTCCAGAAGCACATATTAAAAACAGAAGAGTAGAACTATTTTTAAAACCAAACTAAATACATTTTATGAGTATTTTATATCTAGTTGAGTTCTCTACTACAGATATTGTAATAGCAGTTCTTTACGGTTTACTTTCATTGATAATAGGTATAGCTATAGGCTATAGTATCAATTCCAAATACAAGAAGCAAATTGTTGAATTTGAGCGCGAAAATGTAAAACTTACAAGTAGTGTCAGCAATCTTGAATCACAGTATGAAGAAGAAAAGAAAGCAAGAACTAATGCAGACGATGAAATTGTTTTATTGAGAAATAGAGTTAGAGATCGCGATGTCAGAATAAGAGAGACTGAAGGAAAGATGGCTTTAATATCAAAGAGACTAGAAGAAAATGAAGTAAAAATTAGTGAACTAAGTGCTGAAAATGAGCTTAACATAGTTGAGCTTAAAAAAGCAAAAGCTGCTTCATTAGTTGTTAAATCAAAGTCAGAGATTAAAAAGGTTGCAAAGCCAGAAGCTGATTCTTCGACAGTAAAAGAGAAGAAATCTAAAAAAGCGAAAAAAGCTGGAAGACCTGCTAGTTCTAAAAGTAAAAAGACTAGTAAAGAATCTTCAAGTTCAGAAGGTAAAAAGAGAGGAAGACCTGCAGGATCTAAAAATAAATCAACAACAGTTTCTAGTTCTACTATTGAATTAAAAAGTGCTAATAAGAAAAAGCCAGGACGTCCGGCTGGATCAAAAAACAAAAAAGCCTATACAGCAAAAGATGTAAAAAAAGCAACTGCTAAAAGAGGTAGGCCTAAGTCGATTAAAACTGTAGAAGCCACAATTGCAGCTCCTAAAAAACGAGGAAGACCTGCAGGATCTAAAAACAAAGCAACAAGTACCGTTAAGCCAGTTGTTTCGAAGAGAAAACCAGGAAGACCTGCTGGATCTACGACAAAAGCAACAACTTCAGTTAAAAATGAAGTTAAAGCACCGAAGAAAAAGGTTACTCCGACAACCACTAGAAGAAGAGGGAGACCTGCTGGATCTAAAAATAAAGCAGCTGCATCTATTACAAGCGGAAGAGGAAGAAAAAAAGATAACCTAACTTTGATAGAAGGAATTGGTCCTAAAATGGAGGACGCATTGAGAAATGCTGGGATCAGAACGTTTGCTAAAATAGCTGCAACAAAACCTGAAAAGTTAAAAAGTGTTTTAGTAAAAGCTAATTCAAGATTTGGAATAGCTGCGACGGACTCTTGGCCAACTCAAGCAAAATTTGCAGTAAAAGGAGCATTTGAAGAATTAAAAGCTTACCAAGACACCTTAAATAGAGGAAGATAGGTAATGTGTTTTTAAAATAGAAAACCCGAAATCTTGTGATAAGATTTCGGGTTTTCTTTATTATACTTGAATCTATTTTATTCATTCACATTATTATGGAAACAATTTCAGTTAAAGAATTAGAAGACCGTTTAATCATAACACTCCCACCTTCTCCAAAAAGTTCTTATTCCATATTTTTTTATCTAATAAGTATTTTATTAATTGGATTAATAGTTTATATATGTCTGAGTTTTTTTCCAAAATTTATTTTAGCATTTGGAGTTGCATTAATTCCAATTGCATTACTAATTTTTAATTTTAAGATAAACGTTTGGAATGTCTTCGGAGTAGAAACTTTAGTTATTCATCCTAAAAAGTTAACTAGTGAGTTGAATTATCGTTATATCTACAAAATAAAAACAACAGAATTTGAAAAAAAGAAATCTAAGATATTACTATTGTCTAGTAAAGATGGGCAAAAGATTGCATTAGATGATCCAAGCTTCAATGAACATAAGAAAAATAGATTCAGGATTGTTTTAGAAAATGACAGCAAGAAAAGTTACCAAAGCACTAATTTTATCACTTATGATGATGTAATAAAATTAAAAGCTTTTCTAATTAAGAATTAGATTTAAGTTAGTAGTTTCCTAGCATTCTTCGGACGAACCATTCTAATATTAGCAGGCCTATTAAAAGGAACATAATCCATTTTAAATTTAATGCTGATTCAGTTTTAATTGAACTGTAGACTACTGGTTTTAGGGTATTACTTGATTTAATTTCTTCTATTATTAAATCGGAATCGTTCTCGTAAAACAATTTACCTCCATATTTATCAACTAGATTTCTCAATAAATTATGATCAGCAGTAGTATTTGCAAGTTCTAATTTTACATCTTTAACGGAAAATTTGCCTGATGAAGTTAACGGTTTTCCATTAAATGAAGTTGATCCAGTGTAAGTATAGCTTCCAGCTGGAAAAGTTCCAGCATTAAATTCATAGTAGTCATTTGTTTTAGCTAGAGTAAAATTAAATTCTTTTCCATCTTGATTTTTTACTTTTAATTGTGCGTCTGGTTCGTTAATTTTCTCGTAACTATCATTATATAACTCAGCTGTAAAATTTACTTTTTCGTAAGATTGATAAAGATTATTATTAGTATTAGTTCTGAATTTTCTTTTATCCTCTTTAATCGTAATAAATTGGACAGTTTTTCCAATTAATTCATCAAACTCATTAAAGGTGTTATTTTGAAGATAATTAAACACTCTCCAATTCCAAAGTCCTTCCCCAGCTATTACAGCTTCTTTCCTGCCTCCTTGAGTCTTTATCAACCATAATGGGTAATCAGTTTCTAAATCTCCAATTTTTTGATTTAGTAAAACATTCGTATTGGGTGATGCAACAAATTTTCCAAATTTAGACGTTAGAGGAGGATAAGATTTAATAATTTCTTTAAGCCCATCACTTTGTTCCCATAATTTGAATCCAACGCCATTAACAGCTTGAACAAGGTTATCACTTATTGTATTTGCATTTATTTTAATAACATTTTGAATATTATTAAATTTTGGTAAATCAATTTGAGACCCAGCGATAAAAAGTCTAGGCTTGTTTCGATTATTTAATAGATTGATTTCGTTTTCAATTGAATGCTTGACAGAAGGAAGGTTATGAAAAACAACTAAATCGTAAGATTCAAGGTTTGATGAATTATCTCCAGCAATTGAAATATCTACCTCGTAATTTTTATTCTTAGTTATACTCTTTTTTAATGCTGCAAGGTCAGGGTGAGTTGCATTAGCATAGAGTAGAATTTTTTGGCGAGCATCTAAAACGTCAACATAAAATTTCCGAAAATTATTTGATGTGGAGAATTCGTTGCTTTTTGAGGCAATTTGGATTTGATATGGGATTATTCCACTTTCATCAGCTGGCACTTCAAAAGAAACAGATGTGAAATAATTTTGCTTATTAAAATTTATTTTTTGTGTACCAATAGTTTTAGGAGAATTCCCTAGTTTCCTTAAAGATACAGTTGTTGAATTTCCCGAAAAATTATATGCACTAATGTCAACGTTTACTATAAATTTATCTCCTAAATAAGCAATATTGTTATGATAAAGTTGGACAACTTTTATATCCTTTTTTAAAGTTGTATCTCCTTTTGCGATAAAATAAATAGGAGCAGTAATTCCAATTTTTTGATACATCGGGTTCGAACCTTCATTAAAAATTCCATCAGTTTCTATAACAATAGCACCTACATTTTGATTAGCGTATGTTTCATCAATAAAATTAAAAACGCTTGATAAATTTGTTGTAGCACCGTCAAGGGAATCTGTAAGATTAGGTTCAATAGTTGTTGAAAATCGAAACGCATCTGTTTGATAATCGTCGGATAGTTGATTTTTAATTGTTTTTAAACTAGATGTCGAATTTTTTAATGATTCACTATTGTCTTGAACGAGAATTACAACTGGATTTTTTACTTGATCATTATTTACTTTTAACAGTGGGCCTAAAAGAAGGATGCTAATTCCTGCCACAGAAAGGAAACGTAGAGCTGCAAGGGTGAAAATTTTCCATGATTTTTGATCAGAAAATCTTTTATCTTTAAAATAAAAAGCAACGGCATAGATTATGCCTAAAAGCAAACAAAAAAAGATAAAATACCATGGATATTGAAGAGTAATTGTATTCAAGAACTATTAATTTGAACACAAATATGCATATAAATTAAATTTTAAAAACCTAATCAAGGTGAGGAGAGATATTTTAACGTTAATTTATAATAAACAAAGAACCTTAGATTGCACAGTTAAAATTTTAAAATGGAATGGAAAAGAACAAAAATAGATTTAAAAAACGTATAAATGAACTTCGGAAAAAGTTATAGAATTTAGGACACCTGATGAATTAGGCTTATGTCATCGAATAAAAGCCTAAGGCAAGATAGCTAATTATATAACTTTATTACAATGAAGTTTTCTAAGGATAAAATCATGAAGAAAATTGAAAATAAATATTGAAAAATCTTAGTTTCAATTTTAATTTAAGAAAAATTTTAGCGTAAAGTGTTTACGTTATAGTCAGAAAGTAGGTTAAGGAGGCGGGGAATGAGAAATAAGGGTGGAGATTACCAATTTTCCTACTACGTGGGGCTTGTCCAGAATTTTGTGTTTTTGGTTGAAAATTATCGATTTAAATTTGCAGGGCATACCTAAACTATTCGATTTTTAAAGTGAATATATAATTGATTGTAGACTTTATGCCAATTGAATCGTCCTTTTTGCCACTTTTTCCTAATTTGATGAGCAGCTAAGTAAATTGACTTTAGTGCAGCATCATCGGTAGGAAAGATCTTTTTATTCTTTGTATACTTTCTCAGTGAGGCGTTGAATGATTCTATGATATTAGTCGTGTATATGAGTTTTCTGATTTCCACTGGGAAGTCCAGAAAGACGGTGAGATGGTCCCAGTTTTTCTCCCAAGAATTGACCGCTGGTTCATATTTATCTTGCCATTTTTCCTTGAATTGATCAAAAGCTAGTTTGGCATTTTCTACGTTGGTTGATTGATAGATCTCCTTGATATCTTTTATGATTGCTTTTCGATCTTTATACGATACAAATTTTAGAGAATTTCGGATTTGATGTACAATACATATTTGATGAATACTCAAAGGAAAAACGGCTTCTACCGCTTTTGTTATGCCACTAAGATTATCTGAACAAAGGAATAAGATATCTTCCACACCTCGGCCTTTAAGGTCGTCTAGTATATTCATCCAAGATGAAGCGGATTCTTTTTCTACGATGTGTATACTCAATATATCTTGCTGGCCTTCTAGGTTGATCCCTAATATGATCATTGCAGCTTTCGATATTACCTTACCATCTTTTCTGATTTTGTAGTGAATCGCATCAATCCAGAGTATGGCATATTTATCATCAAGTGGTCTGGTTTGCCATTCCCGGATATCTTCTAATAAACTATCGGTTATTATAGAAACCTGGGATGTGGAATATTGGACACCATACGTTGAATGTACAAAGTCAACAATATCAGCATTGCTCATGCCCTTTGCATAAAGTAATAAAACACAATCTTCAAGCTCTTGTGCCATAGTCTTATGTTTGGGAATCAGCACTGGATTAAAAGTGCTCTGACGGTCTCGTGGTACATTTATGGTATGATCTCCAGTTCTCGTTTTTAATGTCTTTTGAGAATAGCCATTTCGGATATTCTTTACACTCCCATCTTCATCACTTTCCTTGAGATGAGCTGTCAATTCGGATTTTAAGAGACTTTCTACACCTCTTTTAAATAATTGATCCTTGATTTTGTAAAAATCTTCTGCTGATCCTATTTCTTCGATCAAATCCGATAATAATTTTTCTTGCTTCTTGTTCATAATGCAAATTTTTTAATAAAAAATTTGACCTGCAAATTGAAATCAATAATTTTCTCAATTTCTCCGAAACACAAAATAGTGGCTAGTCCCCCAATTTTACTACGTGATCTGGAAACACCCTACCCACAATACTCTCACCCCAAATCTTCCCCCAATCAACCAACTCTTTACACCTCAAACTAACCCTATATCTCTCTTTTCTTTGTGCTTCTATTTCCTTCTCCGTTTCACGCAATTCCCCTGTCTCCCCACGCCTCTAAAAATTTGAAAGAAGAAAAGATATCAAATTTCACCTATTC
>CAYOIL010000113.1:231-12250 GCA_964403985.1 uncultured Saprospiraceae bacterium | reverse complement strand
TGACTTGCTGATCCTGGACCTAGATACCGTCCAAGTTGAGAGATAAGCTGATCGTGAAATTCAGGATTTTGAGACTGGAAACTTAAAATAAAAGTGATTAAACCAGTCAACGCAGGCATAGAAATAATAGTGTAAAAAGCTATTGAAGCACTGTAAGTCATAGGATCCTTCGCGAAGAATTTGACGCCTGCTCGTTTAAGTAGCTTAAAATAGCCTATTATTTTTTTTTGATTCAATTTTATAAATTTTTTATTTTTAGCACATCGCCCGTTAAGATACTTGAATAATCTTATTCCTATGAATTCTTATTTTTTTAAGTATGGGTAATCGACATAGCCTTCTTTTCCTTCTGTGTAAAAAAAATCTGAATTAGGAATATTTAATCTTGCATTTTCAGTAAAACGGCCTACTAAATCAGGATTCGCAATGAATGGACGACCAAAGGCAACCAAATCAGCATCATTGGATTTAATTGCTTCTTTTGCTAGTTCTTTTGTAAACCCACCACAAAGGATGATCGTATTATTATATATAATTCGAATCTTTTTCTTAATCTCTTTTGGTACGTTGGGTGCTCCCATCGATTCATGATCTGCTATATGAATGTAAGCAATGTTTAATCTATTTAATTGTGTGGCCAAATACATAAAAAAATCATCTATTTCATCGTATATCTCCATTTCATTCATCACTCCATAAGGCGAAATTCTAATACCTACTTTATCCGATCCTATTTCATTAATCACTTCGTTAATTATCTCGAGAGCGAATCTTGTTCTATTTTCTATATTTCCTCCATACTTATCAGTCCGTTGATTTGATGCAGGATTAAAAAATTGATCTATCAAATATCCATTAGCACCGTGAATTTCGACTCCATCAAAACCTGCTTTTATAGCATTCGAGGCTGCTTTTCTATATTCTTGAATCGTTTTCTTTATATCTGAAATACTCATCTCTTTAGGTGTAGGAATAGCTAGTTCTCCTTTTTCGTCTACAAACATTTTGGTTTCTTTAAGTTTGATATCAGATGGGGCAAGTATTTCTCCACCTTCAGGAACATTATCTGGATGTGCAACCCTTCCACAATGCATCAATTGAAGAAAAATTTTCCCTCCTAATTTATGAACTTGGTCCGTTGTTTCTTTCCATGCTTCTACTTGTGTATCATTATAAATTCCTGGGATTCTTGCATAACCTATGCCATTAATCGATGGTGAAGTTCCTTCTGTAATAATTAAGCCGGCTCCTGCTCTCTGACTGTAATAAGTTGCCATTAGATCATTTGGTATATTATTTAGTGCTCTACATCGAGTCAATGGTGCCATCACCATTCTATTTTTTAACGGAATTTCATTTAGTTGATAATTTGAAAATAATGTATTTTCGATTGTTGTTTGTTTCATAATAACTTTTCTTTTCTTACCCTAGATGAATACTTTTTGTTCGGTGAATTGTTAATCCTTATCAAATCATACATCAATTTGTGGTAAATGCATTTATAGAATGTAGATTTTACTTCTTTTTATTTTTGGGCTTAAGCCCAAAATAAATTATAACAGAGCCTTTCATTTTTTACTTTATTTTTCTCAAGTGCAGCTTTATTCTAGCGCTATTAATTTCTTTATTCTTAATTGGCATAATTCATATAGGCATTCCATGATATGTAATATTAGCTAATTAGTTATCGAATAAATGAGTAGTAATTCAGGTTAATTTCAATTTATTATTTACGAAACCGAACAATTATCTAGAAAGAAGAGTAAGAACCTTGAAAATACATTTATAAACATTTAAAATAATCAAATAATGGATAACAACAATAATAATAATTACGGAGCATTAAAATTTCTAGCTGGTGTGTTGGTAGGTGGAGCAACTTTATATTACCTAAATACCCCTCAAGGAAAAGAATTTACGACCAAAATGAAAAATCAGGGTATTGCTTTAAAAAATCAGGCACAACTTAAAGCCAACGAGTTAGCTGAGCAAGCTAAAAAGAAAGCTTCAACACTTCAAAATCAAGCTTCTTCTATGGTATCTGAAGTGAAAAATAATATAGAAAACACAATTTCTAACACAAAAGAATCCATTCAACACAAGGCGAATGCTATTAAATCAAAAGTGGAAGATGTATTGCCTGAAAATACTACGGCTAAAGATTTCAAAGAAGGTGTAGCTCGTGCAAAAAGAACGTTAAAAAATGGTGTTGAAGCATAATGTTTTTTCCAATAGTTGATTAGTGAATTTAGAAAACAAAACAGATGAGCAATAAACTCCTTGTAGACGCAGGTGAAAATTATGAATATATTCGTACAATCACAGAAAATAAAATTGAGCTTGCGAAAATAGACTTGACGCAAAGAGCGAGTAAGATATTGGGTTCAATTATTTTATATACAGTAATTGGAGCAATTTTTATATTATTTTTTCTTTCGCTCTTAATAACACTATGCGTTTATTTAGCTACTTTACTAGAGTCCACTATATTAAGTATACTTGCTATTAGCTTTGTTCTATTAATCCTGGGAATACTTGCTTTCATTTTTAGAAAAATATTATTTTTCAACCCTATCGCAAGATTTATTTTAACGAATATCATAGAAATTAAAGAATAATGGATATAGATCAATATAAACAAAAATTACAGCAAGAAATAGATGTTGCAGAAGCGAATTTAATTCATAATATCTCTAATTTGGATATTAAAAAATATGTTTTCGGAAGTGGCTCCGCAGTGATAACTTCTATTCCTTTGCACCTGCTAAAGGATCCATTAGACTCCATAGATACTGTAAGTACTTTTTCGCGTCAACTATTCAAGCCGAATCATTTTATAAATCGATTACTATCAAAAGTGAATTTTGTTAGTACAATCATAAAAAAAATCATAAAATAAAAATGAATTATTTAAATATAAAACCTGAAACTGTTGAAGATACTGTAAAATCATTAAATCAATTATTAGCAGATTATCAGATTTATTACCAAAATTTAAGAAGGTTTCACTGGAATATTTCAGGCGAAAATTTCTTTGATCTTCATGATAAATTTGAAGATTTGTACAATGATGCCAAAGTGAACATTGATGAAATTGCAGAACGTATTTTAACATTACGAAAAAAACCAATGTCTACATTGGAATTATACATGAAGCATTCTAATTTGAAAGAAACAGAAGCAAATTCAAGCACTGAAATGGTGGCTGCTATACTTAATGATCACAGAGTAATTATTGAAAATTTAAGAAAAGTAATTACTGAAGCAAGTGAAGTAAATGACGAGGGAACAATTGATTTAGTAGCTGGATTTTTATCTTCTATAGAGAAGAAAAGTTGGATGTTAGATGCATGGTTAAATAGATCGTAATGGAAAAAATAAAAGAAAAAAGTCAATTATTTAATCCAGAAAATTTATCTCTAAGATATGGGGTTTTTTCGGGTATTGCTATATGTATCTACTTACTATTGATCCAACTTAGTCAAAATGATAATGCCTTAGGTTTAAAATATGGAATGTACGCTTTCTTGTTTGTAGCAATAACTTTTATGCTATATAAGATATCAAAAGTTGTAACTGGATCAATTTTTAAATTAGGTATATTATCAGGAATTAAACTGAGTACTATAGCCGCTATATTTGTTGTTTTAATAAACTTAATTGTATATTTAATAGCGCCTGAGTACACTTTTGCAAAATATGGATTAATACCTAATTCACTTATTCAAGTACTTTCTATAAGTGCTATCCTTTTTGTTGAAATTTTTGTAGCAGGAAATATTATTACTTTTATCAATATGCAATACTTCAAACGCAATTCAAATAAATAATTTTTAATCAAAATTAAAAGGCAAATTTCTTAAAAGAAATTTGCCTTTTTTTATGCTTATGGCTCGCTGATCTTTTATAAAAAAAACTCTTACGAAAAATGATTTGTGGTGTTTAATATGAAAAGATATATTTTTTTGGGCGAAAGCCCTCCACAAAAAAAAGGGAACCGAAATAAATCGATTCCCTAGTCTCATTAACTAAATTACTATTACTAAATTACTTTTACTTTATTTTTCTGCTGTACCAGAAATCTTTGTCGCTTCTGCATTATTCGCAATGTCAGCAACACTATGAGTCGCTTGTGAAGCATCGATCATACTAGCTAAAGGCTTAAGTGCAAAAGGTGCTGGACTATTATCTGGTGAAGGCTCAACAGATATTACAACTGTAGTTCCCAATACATTAGCAGGGAAAGTCAATCCAGCAGGTGCGTTAACTAAAAAATCTTCACCTGGAAAAGGAGGTCCTCCCGCAGATCCACTATAGATTCCTGAGTCATCAGCTTCTGATGCTGATCTAAATGTACCTGTTGAAATCGGTGTACCATTAAATACTACCCATCCTTCATAATTCCATCCTTCCGGAAGATCAGGTAAATCAAGACCTGCTACAGCAGATCCACTGCTATTATCCAAAAACCAAACACCACTTTCTTCGTTAACATCACCATTGCCATCAGTAGGTGTTGCCACTATATATTTACCATTTGCATCATTAAAATCTGTAGCAAGTGCAGCGTCATGATCAAGTGTCAAAGCAGCTGAATTTCCTGAAAAATCACCTGCCACAACATGCGTTGCACTAGGCATAGGATCAGAGTCTGGAGAAGGTTCAATTGTCAATACGAATGTTGAAGCATTTTCTAAATCTGTAGCATCTAATTCAAATTTTGAAGTTGACATATTTCCAGAATCGTCAACTGTGAAAATTCCAGTTGTAACCGGTTCTCCATCAACTATAATCCATCCTTCATAAGCATAATCTGCACCAAGGTTTTCTAGTCCAGAAAAATTAAGATCTAAAGTTGACTTCTCATCAGCTGGGTCAGTACATGAACTCATAAGTAGAACTACAAGACTGAAAAGCATAAAAACATTTCTCATTTTATTTATTTTTTAAATTCAAAAGCAATATGAATTTAAAAAGAAGGGGGTTGTCCTTGGAAAAATTCTTGTGGAAGAAAGGTATTTCAAAAGACAAATTAAAAAATGAGTCATTGAGGAGTTTAATTGCTGAGTCTCCTATAAATAAACGGGTTTGTTGATTCCTTCTTGTAATGAAATAAATGTTTCGGTTCGAGCAACCCCATCAATATTTTGAATTCTTTTACTTAGAATCTCCATTAAATGATTGTTGCTTTTGGCATATATCTTAGCAAAAATGGAATAGTTTCCTGTTGTAAAATGCGCTTCCGCAATCTGAGGTACTTTATTTAATTGATCGATTACATCTGGATAATCTTTCGCCTTATCAAGAAAAATCCCAAGGTAGGCAATCGTTTTATACTCTACTTTTTCATAATCTATCGTTGCTGTGTAAGATTTTATAGTTCCGTTCTTTTCTAGCTTTGAAATACGTTGCTGTGTAGCTACATTAGACAAGGCAAGGTCTTTGGAAATAGTCGTGGTTGAACTCCTACTATTTTTCAGTAAGGAGTTAATAATCTTAATATCTTTCTCGTCTAACATTAATTTTTTAATTATTTTCTTGCAAATATATTAATATTTTATACTTTTACCGTGTAATCGCTTAACATTTTAATGTTTGAGTGTGTAAAATGTTTAAAAAATAAAATTATAATATCATGTGTGGAATTTTAGGAGTATTTGAATTGAAGAAACCCGCAGAAGAACAACGTGCAAGTGTTCTTGAACTATCGAAATTATTAAGACATAGAGGGCCAGATTGGTCTGGAATACATGTAGAAGATAATGCCATCTTATCTCATGAAAGATTGGCTATAGTTGATCCAGCTTCAGGTGGTCAACCATTATATAGTAAAGATAAAACGATTATTCTTGCTGCGAATGGTGAGATTTATAATCATCAAGAACTTAGAGAAGAATGTGCTGATTCATTTGAATTCCAAACAGGATCCGACTGTGAAGTAATTATTGCATTATATGAAAAATATGGTACTGATTTTGTTGAGAAATTGAACGGTATTTTCGCTTTTACATTATACGATAAAAAGCAGGATCGTTACATAGTTGCAAGAGATCACATGGGAATAATCCCTTTATATCATGGTAGAGACGAACTTGGCCAACATTATGTGTCATCAGAACTGAAGGCTCTTGAAGGAGTGTGTAAAACAATTGACGTGTTTTTGCCAGGTCATCAATATGATAGTGCGGCTCAAGGCCAAAAAATGACACAATGGTACTCTCGTGACTGGATGAAATTTGATAAAGTAAAGGACAATGTTTCTAGTAAAGAAGAGTTGAAAAAGGCATTAGAGGATTCTGTCAAGAGACAATTGATGTCTGATGTACCATATGGTGTATTATTAAGTGGAGGATTGGATTCAAGCTTGACAGCTGCGATTGCTAAGAAATATGCGGCTAAAAGGGTAGAAGAGGGAAGTAAATCAGAGGCATGGTATCCACAATTGCATTCTTTTGCAATTGGTCTTAAAGGCTCGCCGGATTTGGCTGCCGCCCAAAAGGTTGCTGATAAAATAGGAACTATTCATCATGAAGTACATTTTACGGTTCAAGAAGGCTTAGACGCGATAAAGGACGTTATTTATCATATAGAGACTTATGATATTACAACGATAAGAGCGAGTACTCCTATGTATTTATTGGCGAGAGTAATAAAGTCGATGGGGATCAAAATGGTGCTTTCAGGGGAAGGAGCTGATGAGATTTTTGGTGGATATTTATATTTTCATAAAGCGCCGAATGCAGAATCTTTTCATGAGGAGACAGTTGAGAAACTGGAGAAATTATATTACTACGATTGTTTAAGAGCAAATAAATCTTTGGCAGCATGGGGAGTAGAAGGTAGAGTGCCATTTTTAGATAAAGAATTTATGGATGTTGCTATGCGGTTAAACCCAAAAGATAAGATGTGTGGCAATGGGAAAATTGAAAAGCATATTCTAAGAGAAACTTTTGAAGATTATTTACCGGAGGAAGTGGCTTGGCGCCAAAAGGAGCAGTTCAGTGATGGGGTAGGATATGATTGGATTGATAGTTTGAAAGAATTAGTAGATGAAAAAGTAACAGATGAGATGATGGAAAATGCAGCATTCCGTTTTCCTGTTCAACCACCTGCTAAGAAAGAGGAATATTATTATAGAACTATCTTTGAAGAACATTTTCCTTCATCAACTGCAGCATTGACAGTGCCTTCCGTACCTTCTATTGCTTGCAGCACACCTAGAGCTTTGGAATGGGATGAGTCTTTTAAAAATCAAAACGAACCCTCTGGAAGAGCTATAAAAATGGTACATAACTCAGCATATTAACCTGAACATAAGAGTATATTTTTTAATCACTTGCAAATCAATTAAATGAATATGCAATGTGATCTTGGGCTAAGGTTATTAAGTGATTCTAAAATTATCGACTTATATTGGGGTTCATTTTATTCAAAAAGAGAGAGAGTGAAAAAGAAAAATATTGTCTTTATAGCCAAAAGTATTGATGGTTTTATTGCTGGGAAAAATGGAGAATTAGATTGGTTACATATCATTCCGAATCCCAAGAATATTGATATGGGGTTTTCTGACTTAATGGAAGAAATAGATGCCATTGTCATGGGCAGATCTACTTATGAAACGGTCGTTGGATTCGGTGTTAAATGGCCTTATAGTAAACATGTATTTGTATTATCTAATTCTCTGAAAGAAATACCTTATTCTCTAAAAGATAAAGTCTCTTTGATGAATGGAAGCCCTCAAGAAATAGTTGAAAACTTAAATAAGAAAGGGTATTTGAAATTATATATAGATGGTGGATCAATCATACAGCAATTTTTGAAAGAAGATATGATTGATGAATTAAAAATAACATCTGTCCCTATTTTATTAGGTGGAGGCTTTTCTTTGTATGGCGATTTAGATACTCCTTTAAGGTTTGATTTAGTGGAGTCCAAAGTATTTTTAGATCAGCTTGTTCAAAATTATTATCAAAGAAGAGTAGAAGGTAAGAAGGATTAGTTATTCTTTAATAACCTGAGTTCGGGTTAAATTGCGCAGTACAAATCTTAGAAAACGCCAGTATTGAGGCGAGTTAGTGAACATTTAGCGGGCTAAATGGAGCTAACTCAACGAAGATAATGGTGAGTTTCTATGATTCTTCTTACTGAAAACTATTTAAAATTCTATTTTATGCTCAAATTGCCACACTTCTAATCAACATAAACTCTTAATAATCAATAAAATGTATAAGCAAGGTAATCCCGAACTCAGGTTAATAGCTTTTCAATATCCGATAAATATATTTTGTCGGTAGCAAAATAACTCATTATATGAAGCTTAGTCTAGTCCTTTATAATATGTAATAGCTTTATTCGCCAAGTCTTTCCATTGTGATCTGTATTTTCCAGGAACTTGTAACCAATCTTTCATCGCACGATTTTTACCAGATGGATCCCAGTTCTTCGAACCTTCATATTTTTCAAGCAAACTACTTATGGATTCTCGACCTAATTTAAAAACCATTTCATCTTCATAAAATGACACAAATGCTTGTTTATTAATCTTGCCGCATCGCTTGCCAAATATATTTCCTAGTTCTGTATTTTCAATTTCTAGGACTATTTCCTCAAAATGTATTTCGTTCTCTGTCATATTTACACGTAAATAAGCTTTTAAAGTATAGCAAACATAGCGAATGCCTACTTCTCAAAGCTATAAAATCATTTACTTATCCTAGCTAAATGATTGTAAGATTCTGTGCTAACTTGAATTTCACTTTTTAAATAGTTATTTTTGATTTTATCGAGACATACTATTACTTATAATTATTTATGCCCTTTAAAATGAGAAAAATCAATCTGATATTTATAACTCTTTTATTAATTACTGGATCAAGCCAAGTATTTAGTCAATCTATAAACTCATTTTATATTGGTCATAGTTTAAGTGATCAAATTCCCGATATGGTAAAATCACTTGCTGTTGATCACTCTGATGTTGAGTTTGACTGGGTCTATCAAAGTATTCCAGGTGCTCCACTTCGATGGCAATGGGATAGAAAAGAAGAGAATGATTATGTAGCTAATCCACCTTATTATTATCCCTTTTATGATCAAGAAGGTGGATTGCCAGCTGGTAATTTCAATACTTTGGTTTTAACAGAATCAGTCCCTAGATATGGTGAATTAATCAACGAAACATATGAATATGCTGATAGCTTTTTCGTGTATGCTAATGAATACAATCCCAATATTAAGGTATACCTCTATGAAGATTGGCATTGTGTGCTCAGTGGAACACCTACAGGATGTGATTATGATGTAGATAGTAATCCATGGCGCCAAAGACTAGAAGATGATTTACCAATGTGGGAGAGTGTAGTTGACACATTAAATACTTTATATTCTCCTGAAAATCCTGTTTGCTTAATCCCCGCTGCTCAGGGTTTAGCACATGTTTATGATTCTATTTATGCTGGGGTAATGCCTGGATTAACTGATATTTTAGATATATTCAGTGATAATATTCATTTGACAGATGTTGGGAAGTACTTTGTCGCATGTGTCCATTTTGCTACATTATTTGAAACATCACCTGTTGGTCTGACGAATCAAACACAAGTTTGGTGGGGAGGTGATTTTGAAGCCCCATCTCCTGAATTAGCATTAAAGTTTCAGGAAATAGCTTGGATGATTGCAAATGAATACCCCAATTCTTGCTTATCTACAACTACTTCTCTGTATGAAAATGACTTGATAAAAGAAGAGTTTTCATTGGAAAATTATCCTAACCCCTTCAGTTCTAGCACAGAAATAGAGTGGCAATCAAGTCACGCTGGACAAACTACCTTGATAATAGTAGATATTTTTGGAAAAAAAGTAACTACTCTTGTAGATGAGTTTAAAAAAGAAGGGAAGTATTCAGTGAATTACATGACAGAGGATTTACCTGCAGGAACATATTTTTATCAATTAAAAATAGGAGAGAAGTATGTAACAAAAAAGATGGTGAAAGTAGACTAGGTTTTAGACAGGAACTTAGTTTTTAATATAATGATGGTCCCAACAATCAAGACAAGGCTCTATCAAATTTAAATTATCATTTTCTCGATCAACAGCTAACCAATCTCCTGTCCCAAGCTTTATAACTAAACTATCTTGAGAAAACGAAGCTATTTCATCCGTTTTTAAATACTCATATGGTGTATCCAAAATCAATGAGTCATTTACATATTCTTGATAAGTATCTTCATCAATAATTAGTTTTCTTGTTAGCATTTCAGTTTCTGGTGTAATCGTCATTCCAGCTATTGATCCATACGATTCTTCCCATATCCATTCCCCATCAATGCATACATTATCAATACAAACTTCTGGTATTAATTCGGGTGTGCAACTTGTAATAATCAATAGACTAAAGATGATATAAAAAGACTTTTTCATATATTTTTTTTTAAAAATTAACGAATATAACTAGAAAGACGGATTTATCCACAGAAAGGTTGGGTCAATGGTCTTTAAATACCAAAATGGAGAATGCTAGGAAAGCTTCTTTTGTAGTGAATAACTAAAGAAACTTAAAGCCTTTAATACCAATAATTAAGCTTTACAGCTACAGCTCTATTTTTTGTCTCTACGTTTGGACCCAATACATCATAATTGTCAATATAAACAAGAAACAAATCCGACATTGGAGCAAATCGCCATTGTAATCTAGAATTGATACCCATGAAGTCTCGCTGATCAACAAATTGAAAAAGATTCGTCCAAAGTAAGTTTCGAGAAAATCCTATTTCTATTTTAGATCGTAAAGCAGTAATTAGACCATTTCCATAAGGTTCAGGAAAGTCTAGTTGATTAAACTCATATTCTAAGCCAAAATTACCCCAAGGTTGTACTCTGTAATTAACCCCTACAGTGAATTGATTCAATGTTCCATTATAAAATTGACCAAACTTCGTGCTTAAATCGTATTGAAATAATTTCCTGTCATCTGATGAATATTCTAAGTTCAAACTACTATAAGAATATCTATCCGCAGGAAGAGGATCACCATTTACGACAAAGGCGAAAGGATACAATAGTTCGACCGCATTATTATCAAGTCTGATTCTGAATTCGCTTGTATTTCTTAAGACTAGGAAATATCGGAATCGATTGAAACGTTCGTTGAAACTCCAATCTGGATTATAAACCAATAAATTTTCGAAGCCAAATCTATGTCGTTGTACTTTTCCTTCAGCTGGTCGAATGATATAGTCTGCATAAGAATAAGATTGGTTGAAACCTACTCGAATACTAGTGTCTCGTAAAGCGTCATAATTTTCAATTCTGATATTATAACCCATATCTGTTGCGTAGTTCTCTTGAACATTCATAAAGTCAGTATAGAGTTCCCAATTTGCCGTTTGATGACGAGCACCAAAAGAATAGAAGCCAGTTTTTTCGTTTAGTCCATTTTTAAAAGATCGATGAAATCCTCCCCATACTGATTTTTGACCGTCATTGCTGGTGTAATTCCCTTCCAAACTAAGATTCCTACTTGCGGTTCCCTCTATAGGATTTATATTATTAAATCCATGTTGATTTGTGATTAGGGCTTGTACAAAAGACAAACCATAACGTTTTTGGATCGAGAAAGCGGATTGATTTAATCCTGTTGTTTCGGCAGTTGAAGCTGAATGTGTATTCATAACTCCTGCCCGAATAGATTCAGTAATATTCCCAGTCGCTCTTAATCCATATATGAGGGGAATGGCATTTCCATTTTCATCTATTCCTATTTTTCGGGAGAAAAAAGGTCGAACTGCGCCTACACCGAAGTTACCGAAAATGTCACTGTTTTCTAAGAAGAAAGTTCGCTTTTCCGGTAAGAATATACTAAAGCGGGTCAAGTTTGTAACTTGTTCATCTACCTCTATTTGGGAAAAATCTGGGTTAAGCGTTACATCAGCATTAATAGTTGAAGTAAGGGCAAATCTTGCATCAATTCCTGCATTTGATTTATATTTTGGTGTATCACCTTGATCGGTGTTTATAC
>CAYOIL010000113.1:0-221 GCA_964403985.1 uncultured Saprospiraceae bacterium | reverse complement strand
CGCATCCCATATCATTGCCCCAGCGAATGCGGGATTAGGAGGCCAGAACGATTCAGGAACTGCTGTCCAATTATGGAATTCATTACGAGCTTGAATCCCTCTTACAATATTCAATCCCCATTCTGTTTTTGTTGGATCGTATCTTAATATCTTAAGAGGAATAGCCATTTCAGCAGTCCAATAATCATCATAGATTTGAACTTCAGCGAACCATTTATTAC
>CAYOIL010000112.1:0-12314 GCA_964403985.1 uncultured Saprospiraceae bacterium | reverse complement strand
ATGCTGCTGCATTTATAGAAAACGCTTCATGTACTGGAGAAGTTGGATACTGGGAAGTAGATTTCTGGGTAGAGGATGATTGTGGAAACTTAAGTGAACCGATTACATTACAATATATAATTGAAGACACAATGATGCCTTCAATAATACCACCAGCAGATATAGTTCTACAATGTGGAGATGGAACAAATGATGGAACCTTGGCAACTTGGTTAAATCAAGTAATTGTATCCGACAATTGTTCAACAGCAGAAGTGACAAATGACTTTGTTACAGGACCTACGACATGCGGAGAATCAACTACGGTAGTATGGACAGTAACAGATGCCTGTGGAAACAGCTCTACAACAAGCGCTACTGTTGAAATGATTGATGATCTGAAGCCAATTGTAATGGTGCCTCCTATGCCATTATTCTTAGAATGTAGCGAAGATAATACACAAGTAATTGAGGAATGGATTGCAACGGGAGGAGAAGCAGTTGTTGTAGATAACTGTGGAGATGATTTAGAAATTACAAGTGAAGTACTTTATGAAAATATGGAATGTGAAGGGAATCAGTTCCTAGGATATAACTTTACTTTTACTGATGTTTGTGGGAATTCAATAACAGTAACAGGTAACATAAATATTATTGATACTTTACCTCCTGAATTGACTGGTTCTGCTTTTGATTTGAATGTTGTTTGTGATGGTAGTGGAAATGCAAGTGATTTAGAAGCATGGTTAGCAATGAATGGAGGAGCTGTGGCTGAAGATGAATGTTCAGATATTACTTGGTCTTATGTTTTAATTACTTCAATAAATGATTGTGGCGATACAGGATCAGATACATATGCATTTACAGCAACTGATGGTTGTGGACATTCTGTAAGTGATACAGCAATGTTTACAATTACATCATCAGAAATAATGTTAGAAGGAGGTTCTGATGTTAGTGCAGAATGTGAGGCAAGTTCTGGAGGCAACGATATCGAGTTATTTAGTTGGTTAAATAACAATGCAGGAATTACTGCTATGAATGACTGTGGAACGATTGCATGGACGAACGATTTCGATGATGCGAACTGGGTAGATGGCTGTGCAGAAGGACAGAATATAGATGTTACATTTACAGCGACTGATTTATGTGGTAATGAATCCTCATTAACGTTTAATTTTAGTACGTCAGACAATACGGCACCAGAGTTTTTAAATTGTCCAGAAGAGAATTATATATTCGAAACACCAATAGGTACTTGTGAAGTTGTTGCGAATTTCTCCTTACCGATAGCTACAGATAACTGTGGCGATCCAGAAGTAGAACAAACAGATGGGACAGGCTTAACAAGTGGAAGTTTCTTTCCAATAGGAATAACTGTATTAGAGTTTACTGCATCAGATGAATGTGGAAATACATCAACTTGTACAGTAACAGTAGAGGTAATCGATTTAAGTAATAGTATAGAAGTGACTTGTCCAGATAGTCTGTCCATAGGAAATGACATGGGAGAATGTGGTGCGACAGTAGAAGAAATAGCCCTGAATATAGGTGGAAATAACTGTGATATCCAAACAGAAATTACATTTGAAATTTTAGATTCATTGGGTCAACTTATTGAAGAAGGAGTAGAAGATGCAAGTGGATCATTTTTTCCAATAGGAGAAAATACAGTTGTATATACATTTACCGATGAATTTGGAAATCCAGCTACGTGCTCATTTGTAGTAGACGTATCAGATATTGAAGCACCAGTATGTGCTTCACCAGGAGATTTACCTTATGCTCAAACAGATGAGACAATTAGTATATCAGAGCTAGATTGTGGGGTAGAATTTGAATGGAATCATCCATTGTTTTCAGATAATTGTATGGGAGGGACGATTGATGTAACATATGAATATACGGACACTTTAAATGGGATAAATGAGATAGAAGAAGGTGTTGTATTGTCGTTAAATGGAACAATAGATTTAGATGGAGATTTAGTAAGCCGAGTGTTTGGAGTAGGGGAGACAGTAGTTACGTATATCCTAGAGGATTCAGCAGGGAATTTAAATATATGTTCGTTTACAATAACAGTAGAATCAAATGAAGCACCAGAATTTGCATCGGGATGTGAGGACATCGTAGTTAATTTAGATGCAGGAGAATGTTCAGCAATAATATATCCACCCATTGATTTAACAAACACATGTGGAATAGATACGGTATTATATTCATCAGACGGAGAGCCAATTGATCTTAATGATTTACCAATAGGAGTTACGTTGGTAGATATAGAAGCGATAGATGTATTTGGAAATGTTGGTACATGTACAATAACAGTAACAGTAATAGAATTCGATAGTCCAATCACTTCATTAACATGTAATAATGAAATAAATATCTCATTAGATTCGAATTGTGAAGCGATAGTAACACAAGATATGGTATTAGAAGGAGGTCTATATGGCTGTTATGATGATTATTGTATGGAGATAACGGATATTGATGGGAATGTAGTAGATAATGTATTTGATGTAGAAGACATAGATTCAGAATTTACAGTTTCGATAATAGATTGTGATGGAAGTGGAAATAGTTGTTGGGGAACCATCACAATAGAGAACAAGTTGATACCAGAATTAATCTGTCCATCGGATACGCTACTGTTGTGTAATCAAGATCCAAGTGCCGTTTATCCGACTGGACATCCACAAGCGGGAGAATTAGTCTATGGAATGGCAATGATAGAAACATGTGAAATAGATGCATCAATAACGTATAGCGATGAATTTATAGACTACGGCGAATGTAGTGATCCAAGAGCAGAATTGATAAGAACGTGGAAGATAACAGATTCAGATGGGAATGAAGCGAGTTGTGCGCAGACGATAGAATTTGCCCCATTTGACCCAATGATGGTTGACTATCCAGAAGATTATACGTTAGACAATTCGTTAGAATGTTCAGATGTAGATTTAGATCCGAGTTTAACAGAGCCGTCGAATACGGGATATCCAACATTTGAAGGCGAGTCAATAATTGGGAATAATTTCTGTGATATCCACTTAGGATATTGGGATGAATTATTGGTTGATGTAAATTGTCCATCGGCGTACTTGATTTACCGACACTGGGTAATAGATAATGAATGTATACCAATACAAGACGGCATAAATCCATTGGAGTATATCCAACGAATAAAGGTAAAAGATTCGAAGGCGCCGATCATAAGTGACTTAACAGATGTAACGGTAAATGTAGATCCATGGTCATGTGAAGGGAGTTATGAATTACCAGCAATAATGAATACAGATGATTGTAGCACCTTCGAAGTAGAATGGCATGCGACGTATGGACAAATAGTAGGGAATACAGCAACAAACCTAGCGCTAGGAGAAACGGTAGTAAACGTAAAAGTATCAGATGCATGTGGAAATGAAACGTATGGTTCGTTTACCATAACAGCGATAGATTTCAATCCACCGACGATTATATCAGAAACACAACATACGGTAAGTTTATCGTCAGATGGGATAGCAAAAGTGTATGCAGAAGATTTAGATGACGGTTCGTATGATGGGTGTACAGACATCGGCTTTGCAGTAATAAGAATGGACGAAGGAGGATCTTGTCAAGGGCAAGATTATTTTGCACCTCCAGGTGATGATAATGCACAGCTTAATGAAGTAGTACATTTCTGTTGTGCTGACGTAGGAAGTGATCCAGTGATGGTTATGCTTCAAGTATGTGATGATGCAGATCAAGACGGTATATATAATTCCGAGGGAGATAACTGTAATCAAGTGATGATAGAAGTATTTGTACAAGAAAAATTGGCACCACAGATCATATGTCCAGGACCAGCGTCAATATCATGTACAGATATAGCAGGAATAGATTTAAGTGATACAGAATTACTAGATGCCTTATTTGGAACAGCGACAGCAGCAGGGACATGTGGAGTAGAGGTTACACAGACTGCATTAGGCGATGAATTCTGTGGAGATGGAATAATAATAAGAAATTTCACAGCAACGAATTCAGTAGGAACGACCTCGTGTCAACAGTTGATTAGTGTATCAGCGGGCCCTACAGAAACCTTGACATGTGAAAGATTATCGTTTGAAGATCTGTCCAATTCAGTATATAACTGGTGTGCAGTAAATGATAACGAAAACGACAATGACGATGATTTACCAGCAATAGAGATCGATTGTAATGACGGCTTAGAAATTCCGGCCTTATTAGTAGATATCGATGGATTATGTACGCAAGTAGGCGAACAATACGAAGTGGATACGTTCAACTTTACAGGAGGAGCATGTAAGAAATATGTTATTCATTATGAGGTAATAGATCAATGTACATTTGATGAGAATTATGTAGATCCAACAACAGGAGAACTAGATCCATATCAATCGGACAATGGTTACTTTGAGTTTTATCTAGAGGTAGATGCCTTTGATACAGAAGAGCCAGAGCCAGTGTGTGAGACGTTAAGTTTTGTATCACAAACATGTACAGGATTTGATGGTAGTTTCGGGATCACAGGCACAGATAATTGTACAGAAGGGGAGTTTTTATCATACCAATGGCGAATAGATGTAGGAGCAGATGACTCTATCGATTTTCCAGCGACAGGATGGTATACAACGAGTGAAGTATCCCCAGATCAGCTTGGCTTGTCAGAATTCCCGATAGGTGAACATACAGTTTACTGGGTGATATCAGACGGATGTGGGAATAATGGGACATGTGCACAAACCATCAATGTCTTAGGAGAAGACAAAGAACCAACTCCATATTGTTTAGATGGACTAAGTGTAGCTGTAATGCCAGCGAATGGGACAGTAGCATTATGGGCGAACGATTTTGATGCGGGCTCATTTGACAATTGTGGAGGAACCTTAACATTGACAATGGTACCAGAGCAAGATGTAGAAGGACTAAATTCATTACAAGCCTATGGAGAAAGTTTCAGTCATCCGAATGTGACACAACAACCAAATGGAGACTATGGCTTTGAATTTGATTGTTCATATATACCAAATGGAGTCTCTTCGATCCTAGAAGTGCGAATATATGTAACAGATGCGAATGGCAAATGGGACTATTGTACAGCGAGTTTACGAATAGACGATAACTTTGGAGCGTGTGAAGATGAAGAAGGGATGTTGACTTATGAAGCATCAGGAAGTTTGAAGACTGAGTTAGAAGCGGAGATAAATAATGTAGAAGTAGAGGTAAATGCCTCGTTCCCAGAATTCCCAATGATGGAAGTATTTGATGGGAATTACTCATTTGATTTATTGGAGACGATCGATTACGATATTACTCCAACGAAGAATGATGATTATTTGGATGGAGTTACGTCGTTAGACATAATAAAGATCCAGAAGCATATACTGGGACTCCAAGTACTAGAATCTCCATATTTGAAGATAGCGGCGGATGTAAACAGTGATTGTAAGATCAATGGAATAGATATCATACAATTAAGAAAGTTATTACTAGGAAAGTATGAAAATGATGAACTTCCGAATAATGACGCATGGCGTTTTGTAGAAACAGATTATCAATTTTCAGGAACAGGACAACCATGTGATTATAGCGAAGTTGCAGAAATATTCAACTTAGCATCAGATGAGATAAATGACTTTATAGGAGTAAAGATAGGAGACTTGAATGGCTCAGCGGAGAACAATGTTCAAGAAGAGACAGAGACAAGAACACTTGATGCTATTGAAGTTCATTTAGTAGAGAATATGACGCAAGATGCAAATTATTCATACATCAGCTTTACACTTGCTGAACGAACGGATCTATATGGTATACAGATGAATCTAGACTTTATAGAAAGTGAATTTATAGACATAGAGTCAGGCGTATTGAACATAGAAGGATCGAATATTGGGTTTTCTGAAGGGAATAACACCTTATTCATAAGTTATGATAATGTACAAGGAGTACAAGTAAATGAAGGCGTTGAACTGTTCACGATAAAAGTGAAGAAAACAGCTTCATCTAAATTCGAAAAAGCTATTCAATTGAATAAATTAACATTCAAAGATGAAGCTTACATAGATGAAAGTCTGGAGACGAAAAGAATAGAACTCGTATATCCAGACCAAGAAGCAGTGTCGGAAGAAGTTGTTTTATACCAAAATGAACCGAATCCATTTGCAGAACAAACGAATATCTTGTTTTCAATTCCACAAACAGGAGAAGTTAAGTTAACGGTTTATGATGTAAACGGAAAAGTACATTACACAAAAGTAGATACTTATTCTAAAGGAGTTAATGAAATTAACTTGACTAGAAATGAAATTTCGGTTTCAGGATTACTTTACTACAAGATAGAATTGGGTTCAAACGTAGCAACTCGTAAAATGATTGTAATAACAGATTAACCTACAAAACGAAAGACCAACTGAAAGGGGATTCCGCAATTATGTGGAATCCCCTTATTTAATTTATATACTTTTTATAGAATAAAAACATATTGGATTTATACTATGGATTTACTTCTAATCTCAATTTTATTCTAATTAAACCCAATTAAAACTGTCGTCTTCGTTTTATTCATGAACCGTAAACACATGTTCACATAGCATATCTTTTGGGTTTAACCCAAATAATTAATCAGCCTATTTTATTTACTATTCTCTTTATTAATTGTAATTCGCAATAAAATGGAATCCCTATTCAATTAAAATCCCATTTTGGGTTTAACCCAAAGTAAAAATAATATCGATTTAAAGTGTAAATCTTAGAAAACGACAGAATTTAGGCATGGTAGCGAACATTTAGTAAGTAAAATGAAGCAATATTAACGAAGAAAACGGAATCTCTATCTTTCATTTTTTACTGACTATATCTTAATTTATGATTGTATTCAAAACTCATGATTATATTTTTAATCAATCAAAATCGATAAAATGCATAAGCAAGAGCCCTAATACTCACATGAAATACCTTTTATAACCTTTTGGGTTTAACCCAAAAAGTAAAAACACTATTAAAATACCTTTTGAAATTTACTTGAAATTATTTCTTCATTTTGAAGTGTAACTCTCGCTATATAATTTCCTTGAGCGAAATTATTAACTGGAATCACGGCAATAAAGGAATCTCCTTGAGTATGTGTATAAATTAGTTTACCAGAGATATCAAAAATGTCAACACTTTTGATTAGTTGCGTTTGATGATAAAACTGAATATAGTCTGACACTGGATTAGGAAATGTAATTAAACTACCTTCTGCTTCACTTTCCAAGTTATTTATTTCCCCTTTAATTATAAATTGATCAACTGCACCTTCTATTAAAAAGCTCGAAAGTGTGCCTTCATCGGTAACTCTAAAAATAACTTTAAAATTCTTTTCCAAATCAATTAATCCATTCAATCCTATAGATATTGGTGAAGACCATTCACTAAGATTTAACTCGTTTTCATGTTCATAAATCTTAAATTCATCTTCATTTTGCAATAGTAAAACTTCAATTTTATTAGTAGCATCAGATTGAACAGGAGAAACCATCCATAAAGCAAATTCCAAAGTAGGAGATTCGTAATTAGATAAATTTATAGAAGGTGAAATTAAATCTGTTGAACCCTCTTTAACTAGATCTGAAGAAAACGTTGCCCATTTTGAATTCCCTGTGATATAACACTGGTTTCCTATATCTCCTTCCACATCAATATGGGGATTATATTTCTTTCCACCTCCCGTCCCAAAAGGAACATCCCTTTCCCATTCACCTTTGAAATCTTCAATTTCGATATCTGTAACAATTTTAACTTCCCAACCCAAATCCAAGGCGAAATCATCCATATAGCCTCTATCCATTTCAAACACAAGTTGACCATCTTCATTAATTACAAAATCTTCAAGCTCTATATTTAAATATCCCCACTTCCCAAGGTACACACCATATATTCCTTTCAACATATTAGCTGTAACTAAGCCTTTATTATCTGATTTATACTCATATAAATTACCTTTGTTGAAAAAATTGATTTTAGTATCTGAAATAGCTAATCGGGTTGATCGATCAATTACTTTGATATGAGTAATGAATTCCGCACTTGGAATTAACTCCACATTTAACTCAACGTTCTCTCCACTTTCTAAATTGATTTCGACCACTTTTTCATCATACTGTGGGTGGTAAAACTCAACTAAAAAAGTCCCTTCTGATATTTGTCCAGTTTTAAATTCACCTTTAGCATCTGATGTTTCAAGGTCGTCATAATCTCCATTAATAATCCTTACCTCCACATCATTTATAGGATTTCCGGATAATGAATCCGTCACTGTTCCTATTAAGCGGGAAGCTTTTTTATAATTTACATCAAAAACCATTAAACCACTACTTCGATCTGAGGCTAAAACCAGGCCTGATGGAAGAAATGGTGTTACACCCCAACATCCTGAAAAGCCTCCAGAAGGCCCTTTATATGTGTCGTATTGAGCTACCTGAACCAAATTATTTGGTTCATTTGCATCAACAATAATTATTCCTTCTGTATACCATGAAGTAACCAGATATCCGTCAAGATAGTGAGTATTATGCGGTACAGTCTGTAAGCCTTCAGTTCCAGGTGGTTTAAATTTATCTAATCTAGTGATATTCTCTGGATCTGAAATATCATAAGCGTCTACAAACCCTTCTGATCTTTCATCCGTCGTAAAAGCATACTTATGATGTGGGTCCGTCCAAGCATTATGAGTAAAGGAACTTGAAGTAACTTTTGTGCCAAGTAATATCGCATTGTTTTTATCAGAAATGTCATAAATGCCTAATTCTCCTGAAAAAATTTGACTACCATAAAGCGTATCTCCTTTTATGTAATTGTCATGAAAGTAGGGAGATGGAATAGAGCCTATATGAGGTGGATTCCAAGGGTCAATATTGGGATCGAAAATATCTGTACCACGACCATGACAGCCTGCCAAATAAATAATTCCGTTTTCATCAATATGTATATTATGGCATTCACTTATAATAAGGGGAGAACCATTAACTTCGATTTCTGGTTTTCTATACACATATTCTATATTATCCGGAGCGTTCCTCATATCAATAACTAGTAAGCCATTTTCACCATCATCTGCAACGACATAAATATACTCTCCGTAGTATTTAATATCTCTCCAAATAGAACTTACACCTGGAATGAAAATTTCTTCAACTGGATTAGTAGGGTCTTCTAAGCTATAAATTAACGTCCCTAAAATAGTTCCTACTACAGCATATTCATTACCATCAGGTGAAACATAGCCCCATATATCATTTGCACCACCGTTTTCTGGAACAAAATTAACATTAGCTAATAGTTCTACATTTAGTTGCCCGAAACTTAATTGGACAAGAGTTAATAAAAATGCAGTGAGTATAACTCGCATATGTATTCTTTTGGTTGATATAAAGCTAAAATGTTTAAATGGAAAACTTACTTATTTAGTAATTAAAATGAATGATTTTAAATTAAGCGGACTTTTATAGTCGTATAAAAACAAAAGCCCTTCCATTTTTAAAATGAAAGGGCTTTTGTTTTTAACTTATTTTACTATTCAATGATCTGAATTGTTTTTACTACACTCGTATTATTAGATAGCTTAACTGCTACAACATATGTTCCTGTTGCTAAATTATCAACAGTTAAACTCGTAGATAAGTTATTTATCTCTTTAATTTCAAAAACTCTTTGACCTATTGAATTATATAACTCAACTGATTCTAACGGAGTTTCTTTATGTGAAACTTGCACTATACTACTTGCTGGATTTGGATAAATTTCAAGACGTCCATCTTCAATAATATCAACATTTTGAGGTAAGCCTCTTACAATAAATTGATCAAATCCCGCTTCAACTATATGACCTTCTCCAGGTAAATCACTTGTACGAACAATTAAAGACATATTATCAGTGATATCTAATTCATTAGTTAAAACGGTAACAATTGGTTCAGTCCACTCATTTACGAAATTTGCATTGTTGTAAGATGTAAGTAATATTTCTTCTGTTCCATTATTTATATAAACTTCAACATTATCGTTCGGAGTAGAATTTCCACCAGCATTAACAAACCACAATGAGTATTCTACAGTAGGGTCAATGTAATCTGTTAAATCCATAATAGGCGAAGTCAAAGTTGTAATTCCGTTATCAACATCATGTGAAAAAGTAGAAGCACCTGATGCATTCTCAGTCACATAACATTGGTTCCCAATATCTCCTTCAACATCTTCTGCTGGATTGAAAGTAGTTCCGTCACCAAATGTTCCAATCGGAAAATCTCTTTCCCAAGCACCTGAAAAATTTCCTAGTTCTTCATTCATAACAGTCCATCCCAAGTCTAGTGCAAAATCATCCATATAACCTTCTCCAAGTTCGAAAGTTACGGATCCATTTTCTTCAATTGCATAGTTTAAAAATCCTATATTTTCATATCCCCATATTCCTGCATAGATATTATAATCTCCTGAAACTACAGTTTCTGAAGCATTTCCAAATTCATCAGTTTTAAGAACATATTGAATTCCTTCGTTATTTAATTCTATTTGAGCAGAAGGAATAGGATCTCCTGTTGCTTTGTCGATTACCGAAAAGTCAACTGTATATAACGGTTTAAGACCTAATTCAGCATCTAAAATTGTTACTACTTCATTCTCCAAAGTAGCTGAAAGTGTTACAGACTCATATAATGGATGACTGAAAATTACGTCAAATGTTCCCGGATCCGGTTGACCATATTTATAATCACCAATTGCATTCGTTCTTATTTCTTCATTATATTGAGCATTAACTACTGTTATTTTTGCGTCATTAATCGCTGCTCCTGTATTAATGTCTGTTACTGTTCCTTCTAGGTAACATGCTCTTACATAATCCACGTTGAATACATAAAAACCAGAATTTATATCATTTGCTAATACTGTACCTGAAGGCAAGTAAGGCGTTGTTCCCCAACATCCTGAAAATCCACCATCATTGCCATCGTAGGTATCATATTGAGCTACTTGTACCAAATTGTCAGGTTTGTTTCCATCAATCACAACTAATCCAGAGGTATACCAAGAAGTAACTAAATATCCATTATGATAATGTGTATTATGCGGTATAGTACCTGTACCTGCTGTACCCGGTACTTGAAATTTATCTAAAAACTCAATGTTTGTTGGATCCGATACATCATATGAATCTACAAAACCTTCCGCTCTTTCATCAGTTGTGAAAGCATATGTGTGTGTAGGATCAGCCCATGCGTTATGTGTGAAATCGCTTGATGTATTTACAGATCCTAGTAAAATTGGATTTGTTTTGTCAGAAACATCATACATTGCAAGATCACCATCGAATATTCTGCTAGAATACAGTGTATCTCCTTTTGCATAGTCATCGTGATGATATGGACTTTCAATGCTACCGATTAAAGGTGGATCCCAAGGATCAACATTTGGATCAAACATATCGGCTCCTCTACCATGGCAACCAGCTAGGTATATGATTCCATTTTCATCAATGAAAATATTATGACATCTTTCCATTGTAATATCACCATTCGCACTAGGAAGAACTGGATTTCTATAAACAAATTCAATTGTTTCAGGAGCTTCTTGCATATCGATTATAAGTAAACCGTCAGTGCCTGAATCGGTTGTCACATATGCATATTCTCCCCATTGTTTCATATCTCTCCATGTTGAATTTGAACCTGGAATAAAAGTTCTTTCAATTGGGTTTGCTGGATCTTCGAGACTGTAAACAAGTGTACCAGTTGTAGTTCCAACAATAGCATATTCAGTTCCATCAGGTGCAACATAACCCCATATGTCATTTCCCTCTCCTTTGCCTTCGGCAACAAAGTCTACATGGGCAATAAGATCTACGTTTATCTGGCTATTGCCAAAAAAACAAAAGGTTAGAAATAAGCAAAAAGATACAATTCTTATCATTATAGTAATTCGATTATAGTTTAATTTAAGCCGCTAAAATAACAGAATTTAGTTGTATTCGAATGTCTTTAACAAGTTAATGACAGGCTTTTTCTGAAAATATGGGGCTTAATCGCCCAAAACCATTGTTGTTAGACGACTTACACAACATAATTTGTCTTGAGAATTGTAGATTTTAATATCCCACACATGAATTTTTCTTCCCACACGTATAGGTGTTACGATCCCAGTTACAATGTCTCCTTCTTTAACCACTTTTAAATGATTTGCATTAATTTCTACACCTACTGCGCCATTTTTGTTGGCTTTTGAACTTGTAATGACACTTGCTACCGAACCCAATGTTTCAGCAAATGCAACAGAAGCTCCACCATGTAAAATCC
>CAYOIL010000111.1:11947-12447 GCA_964403985.1 uncultured Saprospiraceae bacterium | reverse complement strand
TTGTAGGAGAGTCATCCATGAATTCATAGTTTAAAATGTCAGTACTAATTCCAGCAGCTTCCACTTCTCCAATTGAACGCCATGTTGATCCATCATATAATTTCTCTATAGAAAAGCTTTCAGTATTTACTTCATTTGCAGTAGACCATGAAAGTTTATTTCCACTTTTCATAGTTGATCCTTTCCAATCAATTAAATCAAGCGGTAATACCATAGAATTTAAAGTCAAATCAAAATCTCCAGTTGCACCATTATGACCGTCAATGTATATGTAATAATCAACAGGTGCAAAAGAAGCATCCGAATCAAAACATACTTGAGAACCACAACATCCACCTGAAAAACTGTCATCATCTCCTACGAAACAATCTAAAGCTCCACAAGAACCAGTGAATACTTGTATTTCTGTATCAAAACCAGTTACTTCAATTGTTACTGATTCTGCTGTTTCGGAAGTATATACATACCAAACTCCTGGAGTGAAATCAACAATACCATCA
>CAYOIL010000111.1:0-11937 GCA_964403985.1 uncultured Saprospiraceae bacterium | reverse complement strand
TTAAAGCTTCTATATTTGTTGAAAGTTCAGTTGTTCCAGATATTGCTGCTCCCATTGCGATAGGGATTGCATCCGCACATGCATCATTTGCGGGTGGCATTGGTGGTGTCGTTTCATCTGCATTAAGACAAAATTCACCAATACTCTGTGGAGAAGGCCAAGTTGAAATATGAATGTAATAAGTTACTCCAGCAGTCAATGCAGGACTTGTTAGCGATTTTGAAGTTGCGCTAGAAGTTTCATCTGCTATACAAGTACCTGTAGTAGGGCAGCCTTCGGTTAATAAAATTCCAGACCATGAACCAGTTCCCGTAAGATCTAATTCTAAAGCATTCCCTGTCCCAACATAAGAGAATATATAATCATCTCCTCCAGAGTAGTTGCTGCTGCATACATTGCCATCAGTACCGTCGAATCCAGTGGGATCTCCAGAATTTGCACCGCCAGAAGTTCCTACACAATTCATGTCAAGCACGAGTGGTTGTGCTAAAGCACATGTAGAATGATCTTGGGATGAGATAGAAGTTGAAAATATAAAAAATGCAAAAAACGATAAAAGCGTAAGTAGATGTTTGCTCATATTTTATTATTAAGTTAGTAATTAAGTAGTAAAAAAATAATGGATACTAAAACAGCTCAATTTAATTTGTTTTTATAACTAGTTTTATTATCTCAATTCCAAATTAGAGTTAACTTTTAATAAATCAAAATATTATTCTTTAAAATAATTGATATTAAGTTTTTTCTTTTGCTTTATCGGCATTGTATTAGAATAATAGTTAATGTTTAATCAATTGATTTTGATACGTGAAAAGTAATATTTCCGACAATTTTTTGTTTTTTTGTTTTAAACGTTAAAGTTTTGGGACTTTTTTAATAATTCAAGTTTACGCTCTAATATTCTGTTCTTTAGACGATTGGCTTTTGGGTTTAGTTTTTGTTATTCGATAATCATATTATTTTTTTTTAAATATCAAAATAATTTATAGTGATGGAGAAGTGAAGAATTTAATTTGGTAATTTGTATCGTTTGTACGGTCGGCAGGTCTATTAATAATAGGTCAATCTGGAATCGATAAGTTTATCTAAATTATTTTAGAAGGTGTATAAAAGTCAATATTTTCACTGATATTATTGAGCTTAAGACCAAAGTATAAAAATGGCCATTCACTTACTCTTGGTCAGTTTAAAACTTGAATATTGAGTTTATGAAATATAGTTCTTTATCAGTCTTATTCTGGATGCTTAAAAGAAATCTTTTTACTTCTTTTTTCTAATACGATACATAACATTCAAATGATAGATTTTTCATTTTTAATATAAATAATAAAAAACCTACCAAGATTCTTAAAAGGTTTTGACTTAACTAAATCCTTTCATTGCAAAAATGCCACTAATTATTGGTTAGATTAATTTTTTATAATTCTTTTTTGAATTGTTGCATTATTCAATTGAATTGATAAAATATAAATTCCTGATCGATAATCAGCTATATTAATGCTAAAGTTATTACTTCCTTTAAAACCATATTTGGTTACAGTCGAGACTAGTTTTCCTGTAATATCAATAATTGAAATAGTAACGTCTTGATGGCTTGATAAAATTGCATTAATTGTAAACACATCATTGAATGGATTAGGATAAACATTTACTTTGTTTGTGTTAATCTCTCTTATGATATTGATTGTTTTACTGTAAGTGAATGCTCCACCTATGTCCATAGATTTTAGTCTGTAAAGTTCAGAGCTAGTAGGCGAATCGTCTATAAATTCATAATTCAATACTTCAGCGCTATAACCAGCTGCTTCAATTGTACCTATTGTTCTCCATGTATTATTATTAAAATGCTTTTCGATAGAAAAATCTTTTGTATTTACTTCATTAGCAGTTGTCCATTTCAATTTATTTGCTTTTTCCATACGTTCCCCTTTAAATTCTAGTAAATCTAGAGGTAATACTTCACTATTTAAAGTTAGTTCAAATGTTCCTGTTTCTGTGGAATGTCCATCAACATAAATAAAATAAACTTCGGGAGCAAAGCTTGCAGTAGTTTTGAAACAAAGACGGGAAGTTAATTGCCCTCCGCTATCGTCGTCACCTCCTACACAAGTTAAGTTATCACAAGAACCCTTAAAAATTTGTAATTCAGTATCGAAATTAGTTCCTGGATTATTTAATGAAACAGTAACTTCTTCTGCAATTGTTGAAGTATAAGTAAACCACACCCCTGCCCCAAAGTCTGTCGTACCATTACCACCACTAGATGGAGTACATGAAGATGTATTTCCACTACATGGGCTTAAATCTTCGATATTAGTTGATGTTACAGTGGAACCAGTTACAGAAGCTCCCATGGCAATTGTAATTGCATTTGTACAATTATCGTTAACAGGTGGAGGAGGTGGAGGAGCAGGAGTTCCTATACACACATCAAACGTAGTGGTTTGGCCAGAGCTAAATGTCCATGAATAAACGCGTAATAAATATGTTGTACCTATAGTCAGCCCTGAAGCTGTACTTGAATTGGGGTCACTACATAACACGTTTGTTAGCGCACCACATGAACCACTCCATAATGAATGATAAAGGTCAGTTGTTCCATTTGTTACATTAAGTAGCTCTATTTCATGTGAAGTTGCTGTAGCTACAAATGAATACCATACATCATCATTTTCTGTTCCATCACATGTAGTTTCATCTTCACCAGATGCAGTAGCTCCTGCGATAGTTCCACTCGACGTAATACTACAAAGATTGTCAGCATTAACAGTTAAAGCTTCAGCATTTGCACAATCATCGTTAGCAGGAACAGGTGGGGGAGGAGGAGGGGTATTTATTGCAATATCGAATGTACCAGTATCAGAACTTGTACCTGAAGTAGAAAAATATGCAATGTATATATAATAAGTCTCTCCTATGTCTGGAACAAACGAATAGGTTTCAGTTCCTGACGATTGGTCATCGCAGCCTAACAATAAGAATTGACCTGCACATCCATCTTCGTCAGAAATAAATAAATTAATTTCATGATCGAATGTTGTGTTAGATTCAATAGTTAAAGTCGAGCTGTTAACTGCTAGCACAGTATACCATACACCATATGCACTTGAGCATCCAGTTGGATCACCTGTTTCAAATGATCCGACTGTTGTCCCTGGAATTGCAGGGTCATCAATAATTATTTCAATTGCTCCCTGGCAATCATTATTTGGAGGTTGTGCGTATAAAAGTGAAAAGGTTGAAAATAGAAGTAAAAAAGTGAGGCTTTTATTTTTTGCTAATAGTAAATGATTGTTCATATAATTGATTTTATTTAAGGGTTTTTAGCTGCCAAGTTTTCTGGGTTTGTTAGTTTATTATCTGTCAAGAAGATTTTAGTATCTAATTAACAAAAAATTGTATATAAATTTTTGTGTAGACCAATCTTTCATTCAAGCTATTGGCCGTTGTAAATTTAAAAGCTAACATAGCATTTTTGCTGATATCTATCTACGATTCTCTTTTGAGTAAAAAAGGTCTTTTATGTTTTTCAGTCATTAATAAATTTTAAACCTCCAATCTATAAAATGAAAGGCTAAAAAAAAGAAATATAATTTGGTGATTTTAAAATTTTAACATATTAATGTATTAGTGAATGCGGTGAGTGTGTTTTTTTGTTTTGATAGACAATCTGCTGCTATGGTTTATTCTATTTGCCATTTATGTGGTAAGGCTTTTTTTGATTATAAGCTTATTTATGGTTTAATCCGAATTAAGTTTAAGAGCTTTTCAGGAGGATTGGAAATAGTATAAAATTAAGTAATTTGGAAGATTTATTTTAACCTAGCTGAGGTGAATCTGAATAAGGCAGCAAAGCTTTGATTTTGACGTAGTTTCGGTCTTCATTAGATTGCCTAATGCTAAATTCGGATTTAATAGTTGCTGGAAATTAGGGACAAACATTTGCAATGTAAACACGAATTTTCTCTTGATTGTCGTGGTGGAGAATTAATGTTTTTGAAAAGAAATGAGCTATTTAACCTGAGTTCGGGTTAAATTGCGCAATACAAATCTTAGAAAACGCCAATATTTAGGCGAGGTAACGAACATTTAGCGGGCTAAATGGAGGAAACTCAACGAAGATAGTGGTGAATTTCTATGATTATTTTTTTAAAAATCTAAATATTTATCTTTTTTATATAATAAATAGTATAGATTATTTTATTAACAACCTGTTAATCAACAAAATGTATAAGTCAGTTAATCCCGAACTCAGGTTATTAATAATTGACTCTAAAATATAGTTGAATTTTAAGTTTATAAGCATGTCGATAAAACATGAGATTTGCTTTTTTTTGCACAAAAGATAGTAATGGGCGATTCTTAGAATCGCTCCCGAAGGGATGAGCTTGTGAAACCATGAATAGCTTGGTTTTTATGACTTGTGAATGAAGTGAAACAAGACATGAAAATGTGCCATAATATTCTTAATAAGGAAAATATTTTCACATTTAATATTTATATGGCAAGAAAGGCTCTTAAGATGGCGAAAATTTAGTACTTTTGCGCACGCTATAAATGATTGTAGTATCACTAATGGTAAAAATTTAAAAAATGGCAATTTATTTAACAAAAGAAAAAAGACAAGAGATTTTCGCTGAATATGGTGGAAGTCCTAACAACACTGGATCAACTGAAGGGCAAGTAGCTTTATTCACTTACAGAATAAACAGTTTGTCTGATCACTTGAGAAGTAACAAGAAAGATCATTCTTGTAGAAGAACTCTTCTAACCCTAGTAGGTAAAAGGAGAAAATTACTAGCTTATTTAGCATCTAAAGATATCGTTAAATATCGGGAGCTAATTGCAAAGTTAGGTATCAGAAAATAACATTGAAGGGAAAGCTGACGCTTTCCCTTTCTTTTTTTTGCGACAAAAAATGGAGCCAATCAATCTTTTCCCGAGAATGATTTAAGCGGTTTTACTCCATTTATTTTTAAACAGATAGATATAATTTTATGGGACAAATTCCTATCACTAGTTCGTTTAACCTACCAAATGGACAAGAAGTGATCATTGAAACAGGTAAATTAGCAACACAAGCTAATGGATCTGTTGTAGTAAGAGTAGGCAATACTATGCTTTTCGCCTCTGTAGTTTCTTCTAAGAAACCAAAAGAAGGTCAAAGCTTTTTCCCCCTTTCAGTTGATTACCAAGAAAAATTTGCAGCTGCTGGAAGAATACCTGGTAATTTCTTCAAGCGTGAAGCGCGTTTATCAGATTATGAAATACTAACATCAAGATTAGTAGATAGAGCTATTCGTCCGTTATTTCCAGATGGATATATGAACGAAACTCAAGTTATTATAAACCTTATTTCTGCTGAGGAAGATGTACTTCCAGATGCATATGCAGCATTAGCTGCAAGTGCAGCATTAGCAGTTAGCCCTATTCCTTTTCAAGAGCCTCTTTCAGAAGTAAGAGTAGCGAAAATAGATGGTAATTATCAAGTGAATCCTGCAAAATCTGCTTTAGCAGATGCAACTTTAAATATTATCGTTGCAGCAACAATGGATAACGTGATGATGGTAGAAGGAGAAATGGAAGAATGTCAAGAATCTGAATTAGTTGAAGCTATTAAGATAGGACATGATGCAATTAAAACTCAAATTACTGCTCAGTTAGAGCTTGCTCAAAAAGTAGGTGATAAAGCATTAATTAAAAGAGAATTTGTACCACACGTAATAAATGAAGAAGTAGCAAAAGTCGTAGAAGATGCTACAAAAGATAAAATATATAAAGTTGCTAAGTCTTCTTTAAGTAAGTTTGATCGAAAAGATCAATTCAATACGATAGAGGAAGAGTTAATGGCAGAGCTAGAAGAAAAAGGAGACGAATGGATGGATGAGCATGGCTCAGATGCCAAAAAAGCTTATGCAAAATTAAAAAAGACTGTAATCCGAAGAATGGTACTTGACGAAGAAGTAAGACTTGATGGTCGACCTCTTGATAAAGTAAGACCTATATGGACTGAAGTAAGTTATTTACCTTCTACTCACGGATCAGCAATCTTTACAAGAGGAGAAACTCAAGCATTGACTTCATTAACACTAGGTACAAAACTTGATGAACAAATGATTGACACTGCGCTTGATCATTACTTCGATAAGTTCATCCTTCACTACAATTTCCCAGCATTATCAGTTGGTGAAATCAAACCAATGAGAGGACCTGGTCGTAGAGAAGTAGGACACGCTACTTTAGCAAAAAGATCATTAATTCAGGTGCTTCCAGACGAGAATCCTTATACAATTAGATTAGTAACAGATGTTCTAGAATCTAATGGTTCATCTTCAATGGCAACCGTATGTTCAGGTTCAATGGCTTTGATGGATGCAGGAATTAAAATTAAAGCTCCTGTTTCAGGAATCGCTATGGGTATGATTTCAGACGGTGAAAAAATCGCTGTTTTATCTGATATTCTAGGTGATGAAGATGCATTAGGAGACATGGACTTTAAAGTAACTGGAACAGAAAAAGGAATTACTGGATGTCAGATGGATATCAAAATTGACGGCCTTCCTTATTCAACGTTAGAAAAAGCCTTAGAGCAAGCAAAAGCTGGTCGAATCCATATTTTGGAAGAGATGGCAAAAACAATTGCTACACCTGCTGCTGATCTTAAAGATCATGCACCACGAATAGTTGAAATGAGAATTGATAAATCTTTCATTGGTGCTGTAATTGGTTCTGGTGGAAAAGTTATTCAAGAACTTCAAGAAGTTACTAGCACAACTATAACTATTGAAGAAGTAGGAAATGAAGGTGTTGTAAAAATCAGTAGTAACAATAAAGCAAATATTGATGCAGCTGTAGCTAAAATTGAGCAAATTACTCACGTACCTGAAGTAGGTAATGAATACGATGCAAAGGTTGCATCAGTTATGCCTTATGGTGTATTCGTTGACTTTTATGGTCAGAGTGGTTTACTTCACGTTTCAGAAGTTGCTTGGGAAAGAATCCAAGATGTATCTACTGTTTTCAAAGAAGGTGACGATGTACGAGTTAAGTTAATAGGAATAGATCCTAAAACTAAGAAATTCAGATTGTCAAGAAAAGTACTTCTAGAAAAACCAGAAGGGTACGTAGAAAGAGAACCAAGAGAAAGAAGCGATAGAGGAGATAGAAGAGGTGGCGATCGTGGAGGAAGAAGAGACAATAGAGGAGGAGATAGAAGAGATAATCGAAATAGAGATTAATTTTTCTTTTCCTTAGAGAAATAAAGCTACTTCAATCATTTTTTGGAGTAGCTTTTTTTATGTCCGAATTATAGTTTTGCCTTCTGTTCGATATTAAACTCGAATTATCTATCTGCTTTTTCATGAGGAGAGAATATATTGGTATTCAAGATATATTCAAGTGAGTTTACTACTTTTCATTCTTTAAATTTTATCAACTGTATTTCGAGTTTCTAAATCTCCAAAACAATATTTGTAACAAGGATAATTACATATCTTTATAAAAATTTAATTTATCAAGAATATATTTAAACTCTTTAAGGCTGCCATACTTGGAACGGAAAAAGAATTTACTTCTGGATCAATATCTAGAGCTGTATTTCTTCTTGCTGTACCTATGATTCTAGAGATGTTTATGGAGTCAGTATTTGCAATAGTGGATATTTATTTTGTCTCTTCGGTATCTGTTGAAGCAGTGGCAACAATAGGAATTACGGAATCTGTGGTTACCTTGGTTTACGCTGTGGGAATTGGTTTAAGTATGGGAGCGACAGCTATGGTAGCAAGAAGGATAGGGGAGAAGGACGAAAAAGGAGCTGAAAAAGTAGCTGTTCAGGCAATTTATTTGGGAGTAGTCATTGCCATATTTATAGGAGTTGTGGGATTCTTTTTTCCTAAAGATATTCTGCGAATTATGGGTGCTGAAACTGAAGTTATAGAATCAGGATATCGCTATACTCAAATTATTCTCACCTCAAATGTCACTATTCTTTTATTGTTTCTTATTAATGCAATTTTCCGAGGTGCAGGAGAAGCATCCATTGCAATGTGGATTCTTGTCTTTTCCAATGTCTTTAATATCTTTCTAGATCCAATACTGATTTTTGGATGGGGACCTATTCCTGCATATGGAGTTACTGGAGCCGCAATAGCAACAATGTCAGGAAGATCCCTTGCTGTAATAGCCCAACTAATCATTCTGTTTGGCGGTTATTCATTAATAAAATTATCGATCAAGAGTTTTATTTTCGATATCAAATTAATGGCTAAACTCATTAAAGTAAGTCTCGGTGGAATAGGGCAATTTATAATAGGTACATCTTCTTGGATAGTTTTGATGAAAATCATGGCAAAATTTGGAACCGAAGTTATAGCAGGGTACACAATTGCGATTCGAGTTATGTTGTTTTCTCTTATGCCTAGCTGGGGAATGAGCAATGCTGCCGCAACACTTGTTGGTCAAAATCTCGGAGCTGAAAAACCTGATAGAGCTGAAAAGTCTGTCTGGGAAACTGGTAAATATAATGCGATTTTCATGACTATAATTGGCATTATTTATTTGATTGCAGCACCCTATATAATAGGATTTTTTACAAAAGAAACCGCAGTTGTTGAATTTGGTGCATTTAGTCTACAAGTCATAGCGCTTGGCTACTTATTTTATGCTTATGGAATGGTTTTAACTCAAGCTTTCAATGGTGCAGGTGATACGATCACGCCTACAATTATTAACTTTATCTGTTTTTGGATCTTCCAATTACCATTCGCCTATTTTACTGCAATTTATTTGGGCTGGGGCCCAAAAGGTGTATTAATTGCTATAACCTCGGCAGAAATACTTATATGTATTATTAGTTATTACTGGTTTAAAAAGGGAAAGTGGAAATTGAAGAAGATGTAAAAGGAAAAAACTTTTGGGCTTAAGCCCAAAAGTCATTATTTTAGTTAAATAATTGAATAAATGAAATATATACTGACATCCTTCTTAATTAGTTTTTCACTTTCTATTTCGAGCCAACAAACTATAAATAAAAGTATTGAACACAATGGCGAGTTAAGATCATATATTCTTTATATTCCAGAAGCCTTTGTGGATAATGAAGAAACACCATTAGTTTTATGCTTTCATGGATACGGAAGCTCAGCAGAGACAATTTCTTCATATGCTAATTTTCAAGCAATTGCAGATACAGCAAACTTTATTATTGCTTTTCCAGAAGGGGCAATTCACGACAATAGTTCACATTGGAATGTAGAAGGGTGGATAGAGAATAGCCCATATGACGATATTGGTTTTACTGAATTTATAATTGATGATATTTCATCGGAATATACCATAAATCAAGAAAGAATATACAGTACCGGAATGTCAAACGGAGGTTTTATGAGCTTCCTTCTCGCCTGCCAACTTTCCCCTAAAATTGCCGCAGTTGCATCCGTAACAGGATCCATTACGCCCCAAAATCTTGAAAATTGTTCTCCAGAAAAATTCATCCCCTTCCTTCAAATTCATGGTACTTCAGATTTTGTCATTCCCTATGAATTTCCGGTAACTCACACTGAATCTATTCCTTCACTTTTAGAGTATTGGACAACTTTTAATGAATGTTCTGCCGAACCTAGTCTTGAGAGTCTGCCTAATATCTCAACTTCTGATGGATCAACTGTTGAAAAATACACTTATTTTGATTGCACAAATAATATTGAAAACATACATTTCAAAGTCATTGGTGGAGGACATGATTGGCCTGGAGCCTGGGGTAATATGGATGTAAATGCAAGTGAAGAAATATGGAAATTCTTTGCACAATATGATATTAACGGTCCTATAAATACAACTACCTCATTACAGAAAATATCTAAAGCTGAGATTTCCATTTATCCTAATCCAACAAGTGATTATATAATAATTGAAAATTTGACATCTACAACAACTGTTACTATCTTTTCATTGGATGGAAGGGTATTGTTAAGTAAACAAGTGGAAGCTGATAATCCACAACTTTCTCTGTTGGGCTTGTGCCCAAATTTTTACTTAGTAGAAATTGATGAGGAGATTTTTAAGGTAGTGGTCATCGATTGATTTATTAAATAAATATATTCTAAATCTAAGCAAGAAATTGCTTGTTTTTTGACAAAGCTGTGTCTTAATACAGACTTGAATTTTATGGAGTTTACTATCTGATTAACTCGTAACATAACTTTTACTTTTATTCGTACATTTTAGAAGGATTTAAATTATATATACGCTTACACTCCATTATTTATCGAATGCTTGGAGTCGATGATTCTCAGAGAAACTTTAAAAAAACAGTACCTAAAAATCAATTTTGCAATAAGTTTTCCGATAAAAATACGTGTTTAATGATGCCTTTTATTACTTGTTTTTGATCTTCTAAGTTTTACTCTCTCTTGACAATTTTCAAGAAAAATTTCAATGATTTAAAAGACTAATTGCTCGTTCTTTGCTGCCAATAAAAAGTCAATTATGAAAATACAGTATGTAATTACTCTTATGGCAATTTGTCTATCTATTAATTCTTTTGCTCAAGAAAATCATCTAGCTAACATTAAAAAACTAACTTTTGGTGGAGACAATGCGGAAGCGTACTTTTCACCAGATGGTACTAAGCTTTCTTTACAAGTAACTAATCCTGAAATTGGAGCGGAATGTGATCAAATTTATATGCTGGATTTAAACGATTCATCTTTTACAAAAGAAGATTTGAAATTGATATCTACAGGACTCGGTAGAACGACTTGTGCTTTTTTTGCGCCTGATGGCAAACACATCATTTATGCATCTACGCATGAATCAAATGAAGCTTGTCCTGAACCTCCAGCGCCTAGAGCTGATGGGAAATACATTTGGGCAATTTACCCAGAGTTTGATATTTATATGGCGGATTTAAATGGAAAAATAGTTAAAAAATTGACTGATTCTCCACGATATGATGCGGAAGCTGTGGTTTCGCCTGACGGAACTAAAATTGCTTTTACTAGCATTCGTTCCGGAGATTTAGAAATCTATGTAATGGATATCGATGGTAAAAATCTGAAGCAGATTACGTCCGGATTAGGATATGATGGAGGCGCTTTTTTTTCACACGATAGTAAAAAACTTGTTTTTAGATCTTCAAGACCACGAACTGACAAAGAAGTTGCGGACTATAAGGCATTATTAGAAGAAAATCTAGTTACGCCTACTGAGATGGAAATCTACACTGTGAATGTTGATGGAACTGGTCTTAAACAAATCACTAATTTAGGGAAAGCTAATTGGGCGCCTTACTTTACTCCCAATGATCAAAAAATTATTTTTTCTTCTAACCATCATTCTACCCGGGGCTATGATTTTCAATTGTATATGATTGATTTAGATGGTAATAATTTAGAGCAAATCACTTATAAGAGTGAATTTAATGCATTTGCTATGTTTTCTCCCGATGGGAAAAAATTAGCCTTTAGTAGCAATAGGCTTCAAGATAAAAAAAGAGAAACCAATGTATTTATTGCAGACTGGGTTGATATTTCTGAAACCAACTTAGTCAGCAAAAATGCCCTAAAAGAACATATAGAATTTCTGGCGTCTGACAAGCTTCAAGGTAGACTTACAGGCTCGAAAGGGGAGAAGAAAGCGGCAAAATATATTGTAAAGGAATTTGAAAAATTAAATCTTGAACCTTATATCGGAGATTCTTATCGTCAAAAATTCGATTATTCAATTAAGGCAAATTCAAAGGATGAATCTAAAGAAATAGATATTACGGGCACTAATGTAATAGGTTATTTGAATAATAATGCTAAAAAAACGATCATCATAGGAGCTCATTATGATCATTTAGGAAGAAACGAACATAACAATTCTACATTGGCTAATTCAAAAGGTCAGATTCATAATGGAGCTGACGATAATGCTTCTGGAGTAGCAGCAGTACTT
>CAYOIL010000110.1:0-12546 GCA_964403985.1 uncultured Saprospiraceae bacterium | reverse complement strand
AAATTGAATTAACCAAAATTGAATTAACCAAAATTGAATTAACCAAAATTGAATTTTAATAGACGATTTATTGTGACATAGATTCTGATTATCATGCATGCAGGCTATAACCATCAAAGGTTATGCATTTTTATGATTCTTTATACTAAGAATAGATTTAACCCTATTTGAATATTCAAAAATATAAGATTATGTTTTCGATCACCTGCGAATTAACATAAATCACAAGAAAAATAACGAACTCTGATACTTGGAAATATGTCTATTTAATATAAGAATTCTTTAAAACCAAGGTTTAACCCGAATTATGCATTATGGCTTTGTTAAGAGGAACGAAAATACAATAAAATCAGGAGATTTGGAAGATTTAACATAGCATCACAAACGCTTAAGGCGTTACAAGAAATGGTGAATCTGAAAACTCCAGTGAAACGTTGATTTTGAAGTAGTTTCTTTACGCAATAGATTGTCTAATGTATAATTCGGGTTTATAGCACGATAGTATAAGGACAAAAAAAGAGATTGCTTGGTTTACCAAGCAATCTCTTTTTACTTTTAATCCTGTATTAAAACTTTATTTATCTAACAGTAATTTTGAAAATTTTACTACTTCCTTCAATATCTATTTTAACAAAATAAGATCCACTTGCCTGGCTTGATAAATCAAAAGCCATTTTCTGTCCTCCATTTCTTGTTTGATTAAGTACTGTTTGACCCAATACATTAAGAATTTCCACATTAACTGTTTTTGAATTTGAATTAGCAATGTCAATTAAGAATTCTCCATCTGTTGGATTAGGGAAAATCTCTACATCATAGCTGAATAATTCTTGATCCACGTCATTAACTAAGTCTATTCCAATATCAAATGTCGTCAAGTCAATCCATCCTCCTTCGCTATCATCTACAACAAATACAAAACTATCAGCATCAGTATCGTTTCCACTTGCAGTATGCTGATAAGAAATATAATTGTTATTTAAGTCTTGTTGAGTAAATGTACTTCCAATTGCAAGAGGAGTACCATTTAATCTTAAATCACCTTTTGTAGGAATTTCAACTAAAGTAAAAGTCAATTCATCATCATCGTTATCACCATCAATTACTTTAAGTCTTCCTTGATTTATAAGTTCAGCTGCACCAGGAACTATCTTCAAAGCATTATTCTTATCCAAATTTGGAGCTTCTCCTAAACTCACATTTGAACATACTTCAAGAATATATTCATCAACTTTTCCACCATCTCCTGAAACCAAATCCTCAATAACCAACTCCCATGTTCCTTGTAATTCATCACCAGTGAAAATATCCAAACTTTCTTCTGGCTTGTATTTAGCTGAATTTAACATTGGACATTGAATGTCTGCTGGTGATTCTGAATCAAAACCTACATTAAATGAAGTAGATCCTAAGCATCTTTGATTGAATAATATTGCTGATTTTCCTTCTGGACTTACTAAACTTACTCTTAAGTCCTTAACGTTGGTATGGGTTCCTTTGAATAACGTTACATTAATATCACTTACTTGACCAGTCGCTACAATTACACTTTCCAATGTTGTAGTTGGCGTTCCTGAACTTGATAAATTTACTGGCACCTCGTTTTCTGTGTAAGCTTTACATGTCAATGACTCTGCAGCAAAAGTACTTATAGGTGTTGTAAATTCATCTCCACATCTGTTGATTCCTGATACCCTCCAGAAATACACTGTATTTCTATCAAGTGGTTGTTCTATTGTGAAACTATTAGTTGTTAATCCTGATTCTTGTACTAATATCGATCCTGTTTCAAAATCTGGATTATTACTTAATTCAAAAGTATATGAATCTGCATCAGTATCTTCTACCCATGTAAAAGTTGTTACAATTTCTACTCCACTTTCTCCTTTAGCAGGTGAAACAATTGCTAAATCACTAAAATCGCCACTAATCAACTGCAAAATTGAAGACATTTCAATTTCTCTTGATTCAGTTGTTGCTTTTATAGTTAATTCATATTCTGATGAAGAATCTACAGAAGAGGCATCAATAGTAATCTCTGAAGATTCACCTGGCATAAGTGGATTATTTGAGTATTCAACAGTTGCTCCACTTGGCAATCCAATAACATCAAGTGTAATCTCTTCATCAAATCCTAAAAATTGATTTGTATTAATTGTAATTGTTGCAGTTTCTGGCAAACAAATTTCTTGGAAACTTGGAAGTGCAATAGAAGTAAACGAAGCTTCTGTAGCTTCATTTATCTTAGAATTCGCATTACTAATGTCGAAGAAAATATTATCTGCAGCTTCAACCCATACTCTTACAAAATTTCCATCAACGCTAGGAATAAATACTTCTTGTTCTCCATCATTTGGCGTTGCTTGTGCTAAGATATGAGGATATGTTAAACCACCATCTTCTGATAACATTATGTTTACATGTTTACAATTAACCAACTCATTATCAGTATTAGCTATATCCCACTTTATTGTATCTGTTGATCCTGCAACCATAAATTGAGGTGTATTTGGATAAATAACCTCGAATGGCCCTGAAGTTTCAGTAGCAATAAATCTTGTTTCTACCCAGTCTGCTCCTCCTGCTTCTGCATTATTATCTCTTACTGTCAATCTCCAAGTCATATCCTTTTCATAAAATGGAATAACTTCTAATTTATCATAATTTCCAGTAAGAATTTTTGTTAATTCTGGAAGAATTCTTCTAGGTGTTTCATTAGGTACTTCTGATACAAATTGAGGAGCATCAAGAATAGGATCTCCAGGTGTTGTCAAAGGTCCTAAGTCAAATTCTTCCCAAGAATAAGTAATTGCGTCTCCTTCAGCATCTTCAACATGCCCAGTTAATTGGAAAGGAGTTTCTAATGGAATATAGTATACACTTGTCGGATAGTCCACTGAAACTTGTGGGTATGTATTTCCAGTAGTAATGTATTCAGGACATGTGTCTCCATTTCCTACTTGTGAGAAATCAATCATTTGATCAACTGAATTACCATGGAAGTAAATGTATGGTGCTGAAGCTACGTTTAATGCTGCTCCACATCCTCCCGCATAAGACATTATCGTATGACCACTTCCTGGCTCATATCCCGAACCAGTACTTTCATTTTCTCCATCACAGTGGTTAAACGTATGTGTAGCACCAAATTGGTGTCCAATCTCATGGGCTGCAACTCTTGTTGTAATAATATCTAAGTTATTAGAATAATGACAAGTTACACCATTTCCTTTTGAAGGTCCACATACACTTTGAAGTGATGCTATTCCTCCCACATCAGTACATCCACTAGTGTATACATGTCCTATATCCCATTCATTTAATGGAATTATACTACCTATAGCCACTGTGTTTTGACCGATTAATTGAGCTCCTTGGTTTGCATTAGTATATGGATCTGTATTAGGATCTAAATGAATTATTTTATCATTATCAGCAACTAATAAAAATCTAACAGCAACTTCTGATTCGAAAATCTCATTCAACTTAGTAACTGATTCATTTAATATAGCTAGAATTTCATCAGCATCGCCTCCCTTCTGATTTGAAAATTCTCCAGTTGTTGCAATTGCTAATCTATAAGTTCGAAGAACAACAGTCCCTTCAGGAGTTTTTAAATTGGTGCTTGGAATTGGTGAATTTTCGAAGTCAAATGCTTCTACAAATTTTTCGTTTTCTTCACTAGAAACTCCACAAGAAGGTAATACAGAGACATCCTTAGCGTAATCTTTTGTGTAATAACTCACGTAATACTTTGTATTGTTATCAGCAAACCTATCAACATAAATTTTACCTTTTGTTGTGCTCATACTAGCAGTAAAGCCGATAGGAGAAACTGCAAACCTTCCCTTAATTCCTTTCCCATGCGCAGATGAGAATATAAAATTCCTAATCAATGGATATTTTTCTGATAAACCATCTTCCATTATTTTAGAACGGTGAACTAAAACTTCCTCTAGTTCTCCATTTGGCATTGGCATTAATACCTTTAAGCCTGTTAATCCTGAAAATTCCATCGGTGCATCATCTAATCTCTTTTGAAAAAGTTCATAATCGAGTTCAAAAGAACTATAATCAGTTACAAATTCAACTAATTCTGATGGGTTAGCTGAAACATTTTTTGTTTCTACTTTTTGCCATACACCCTGACCATATGTAACTGATGAGATGACAACAGCTAAAATTATACTTAGTATTTTCGCACGCATATTTTTCATTTATTATAAATTCAAAAATTAGATTGTGTAAATATAGCATCCTGACATTGATTTGAACGCTTTAGACCTTTAGATTTTTGTATTTCTTGCGACTTAGATGCGAGCCATACTAATTAATTTATCGTATTTGTCTCTACTTTACCGTTTTGGAGCAACCTTTTGAGTAAAAAAAATCGGTTTTTATATTTTTTGGGCTTAAAGCCCAATGTTTTAAAAACTTGCCCTTATTTGAGCATTTCCCACATGAACGATTCTTGCTTCCCCTGTTTTTCTTCCATTGTAATTAAGTGTCAAATCAAAGTTGTTAATTAGTCTTTTTGTAAATCTAACTTCCCATAAAAAGTTATTACCTACTTGTAAACCTTCCAAGAAAACTAAATCAATTAAAGCATTTTGTGCAGTGACGTATTTTATATTATTATATGTTATCCGCCCATCAATTCTAGTTCTGTTTTTAGTAGAATAACTCATGCCAATGTTGGTCTCAATCGAATTAGCTTTTTCTATATTTAAAGTGTTTTGCTTGTAAACATAACTGCTATTTATTCTAGCCTCAATGCTATTTTGAATTCTGTATGAAAGTGCTAAGTCTCCTTTAAGCGATCCTAAATTGTAGTTGTTTTGAGGGAAATTCAGGTTATTCTGTGCCCTAAAACCCCTATTTCCAGTTACAGAAACATCAAGCTTTTTTGCAAAGTTTTTTCGAAATTTCAAAATATAATTTTCACTTTCTCTTATATCAGTCCCGGTAGTGAGTAATATCCCACTATTATTTCTTAGATAATTGAATTGAACATCATATGATGGATTACCTCTGTTCCAAAAAATAGATTGATTAATACTGCTGATATAACTTACTAAATTTTCTTCAAGAGGATCGATGTCAATGAAATTGAATGCAGGAATTCCTCCTGCTTGCTTATCTTTCCTACTTAACCGAATATTAGTTTGACTTGACAAATTTGCTATTTTTTTCTTCCATTTTTTCTCGCTAAGTTTCCATTTAATAGGATTGATTAGAAGACTTTGAGAGAAATCTTGTTTATAAACTTGTTCAAATTCATTATTAAAAAGGCTGACTCGTATGAAGTTACCTTGGTCACTAAATGGTGCTATTTGAAATTCATTTTGAGTTTGTATATTATCTCCATTATCCACCCATATATAATTTCCTTCTCCAAGTGCTACCTCCCTGTAATCAAATTCTAATTTGGGTTCCTGACCTGAATTAAAATTGACATTACTTACTCCTCTCACAAGATTATCCCATAGATTGTATTGATAGTCAATTCCACCTAAGAGATTTTCTGCATCTTGTACTGAATTGTTAAACGATTCATCTGTGTCTAATACTCGGTAATTGACAGTGAAATTTATTCTTTGATTTTTGCCAGTTGCAGTAATGTTTACTCCTGCTTTATCCGCAAATGAAAAATCTTTTATCTCACCATTTGTGCCTAATTGATCACGTCGTTTACTATAAAAGAATTCTGTCTGCAGTGCAGTGGAGTCTTGATTCTTTACGAAAAATTTAATCTCATCATACGTGTTGGAAGTATTAAGAATAGTATCCAATGAAGCATCTTTTTGTATGTTTTTTTCAGCATCGTACAAAACACCAGTTTGCAAATCTTTTAGCTTTGCCCACTTTTTAGTTAATGTAAAGTTTGGTCTAAAAAATGTAGAATTAAATGTGGTGCTTTCTGATTGTAAATAGCTTGTTCTTGAATCAAAACGTATACTTTTTGTCTGAATACTACCATTGACAGCTTGTAGATTTCCATTGAAGTTATTCGTCCTATTGTAAAATTTACTGGAATAATTTAAATCAATATTTCTAAATAAACCTGTTTTAGAACCGTATGCATAACTTAATATTCCTCCTCCAAGTCTTTCAGATGTCGTAATTTCTAGATTCGGCAAATTCCAATCAATTGTAAATTCTGTACTTCTGTATGGATTTACAAAATTAAATGTGGAATTAATCAATTCACCAAAAACACTTGTTCTCAAGCTGGATTTTTTACTAATATCCCATTTTTGATTCCAGTTGCTTTTTATTCCATATCCAATATTGTCAGTATCATCAATTGACGAAAACAGATTATTGTCAAAATTACTCAAAGAGACCTCGGTATTTATTTCTCCTTTTTTCGAATATTTTAACTGGTGTGAAAAACCATACATTTGCTTGGTCTCTGGAGCAATAAGTCTTTTTACGGGTTTGTACCTTCCATTTCCTGGTCCCACATATTTATACACTCTACCGTTTGCATTTACTTCATCATCTATTGAATAATCCCCATTTCCTTCACCTAAATCTGTAAAATTGGCCTGGTAAATCGCAACTAAAGAATCTGTACTGTAGGTCAGTATTGTATCTGCTTGACCACTAGTTTCTAGTTGATAATAAACACTTGAAGAATTGAATTCTTCATTTATAAAAATGCCTGATTGGAATGCATCATTTGAATCCCCAGTTGTACTTAGAACTTCCTTGTCACTTAAACTTAAATCAAAAATTCCACTACTATTTTTACTATCTGATTCGACATACGAATAAAACTGGAATATATTTTTTTTGTATGCCCATTCTGCGTCTGCATTACGAATCGTTCGTGCATAATTTTGGACTAAATATTCAAACTCTACAACAACATTGAAATCATTTTGAATCAATCTTTTTTCAGTAAATATTATTTCAGCCCTGTCGTATAGTATGATATAATCATTCGTCTCACCTCTAATAAGTAATTCTCCATCGATATAGACTTTTTCAGTTCCACTTTGAACAATTATAAATTGCTCATTATCACCTCCTTGTAATTTGTATGGTCCTTGATTTCCCTCTTGAATATTAAGTTTTTGACGATTAAATTTTCCGCCGCTGATGGAAAAAGAGCCATTGATTGCTAGATTCCCTTTGTTTTTATAAATACTCTGATTTGTGTATTTAATTCCTTTAAGCTTTTTAGAATAATTTATAAAATATGAAGAAGGTCTATTTAGTCGAAAATCACCCGCTATTAATTTCTGTTCATCTTTTTTTAATTCTATAAATACTTGGTCAAACTCCTGTAACTGTTGAGTTGTACCTTCTGCTTGTATGGGGATGTTAGCATCAGAAATAACAGCTCTTAAATCTATATTGTCGCCAATTTTTCCACCTAGCTGCATATTGAAATTTGAATTTAATACTAACGACTGACTATTTCCAGCCGTTAATCCTCTACCGAAGGATCCACTATAATTTAGCCCTTCTGGTAAAAGACTTGTATTTTGATTGTTCTTGGGGATGTCAAGTGCTATATAACTTACTTCATTGTCGATTCCTGCTATAAATGATCTACTAATTGTATCGGATAGAATATCTTGAAATTTCCTAAATTGAAAGTAAATTGTATCTCCTTTGATTAATGATTTGTCATCAAAATATATTAAGGAATTTACATCGTTAAAGCTGAAAGGAATATTTTCCTTCTGCTTGTTTATTTTCTTAAATAATTCACACTCAGACCATAAAACTAGGTCCTGAGTAATTTCGATTGTTTTGTTATTTATATTTTTTTGTGAAACAATAATAGTGTCAATACCACTTAGGTTTAATGAATCCCATTGAGCATTTACATTCGAAAAAACGAATGCCAAAATACTTATCATTAAAATTTTATAGAGGTAATTCAACCTTTTATTTTATTTGGGCTTAAAGCCCAAAATTAAAGTAATAAGATTAATCAATAAACAAATATGTTATGATGTACAATTAGTTCGACTTTTTCAGAACGAATATAAATGTTGATGTATTTTAGACATTATAAATGTTTAATTGTTCTTGTCAAACAAGTTGCACATTTCTCCTTTTTTAATCAATTATTCAAAATAAAGGATAAAATGGGATGAATTAATCATGTAACTTAACTGACAATATGTTAAAAGAAAATTAAATTTATCTTTTATATATAATTAAATATTATGTATAAATTTTTTATATTAAATGAATTACAAATTAATACTTTGATATATAAAATACGACAAGAGTATCCTGTTGTTGTTTGTCTCAAAAAGCTATAAAAAGCTAGTAAATATGATTATATTTGTGTTGACTTTTGCGGAAACGTTAATATTTCATGAACAGAATAAAGTTTTCAATCGTACTATTTTTTGTTGGGTATTCCTTTGCCATGTCGGCTCAGGAAAATCGAACTTATGATGGCTATGGAAACAACGAAAACTTTCCTGAATGGGGTGCTTCACATGATCAACTCTTAAGATCTACAACTCCAGCATATACTGATGGAATTTCTTCTCCGGCAGCTCAAAATCGCTTAAATCCTAGAGAGATATCAAATTTACTATTTGAACAAGATAGTCTTGTAAATGATCAATTAAATCTTAGTGACTATATATGGGTTTTTGGACAGTTTATTGATCATGATATTTCACTTGTGGAAAATTTTGACATTTCTGTAAATCCTGAAGAATCCGCCATTATTGTACCACCTTTAGGAGATCCATTTTTTGCACCATCGGATATAATCCCTATGATGCGATCAAAAGCAACTGAAGGGACAGGTACCAGCACTGAAAATGTAAGACAACATGATAATTCGATCACAGCATTTATTGATGGAAGCGCTATTTATGGAGCCTCTAAAGAAAGAGCAGATTGGTTGAGAGTTTTTGAAAATGGAAAGTTAAAAACTAGTCAAGGAAATAACTTGCCTTGGAATACAACAACAGGAGAATTTAATTCGCCGATTACTACTACTCCATTCATGGAGACAAATGGTCTTACATCGAAGTTTTATGTTGCTGGAGATTCTAGAGCTAATGAAAACCCTTTGTTGCTATCAATGCACACCATTTTTGTTCGCGAACATAACTTAATATGTGAAGAGTTACAATCGGAAAATCCAAGTTTATCTGATGAGGAATTGTATCAATATGCAAGAAAAATTGTTAGTGGTAAATTACAAGCAATTGTATATAATGAATGGCTTCCAGTTTTAAACATAAAAATTCCTTCTTATAATGGTTATTTACCACAAGTAAACCCTGGAGTAAGTAATGTCTTTTCAGCTGCGGCTTTTAGAATGGGGCATACACTAATCAATAGTGAATTGATAAGAATGCGAAATAATGGAGAGCTTGTAGTGAGAGGAAATATTAACTTGAAAGATGCTTTCTTTAATCCTTTAGCAGTCGACTTGGCTGGTGGAATAGATTCTTATTTAAAGGGAATGGGAACTCAAATTCAGCAAGATTTTGATTGCAAAATAGTCGGAGATGTTCGTAATTTTCTTTTTGGAAATCCAGGAGAAGGTGGACTCGATCTTGCAGCCATTAATATAAATAGAGGCCGAGAAAGAGGTATTCCTGATTACAATACAGTTCGGCAGGATTTTGGATTACCACCACTTGATAATTTTGATGAATTATGTGATCAACCAGAAACTGCAATTCTTTTAGAGCAGATTTATGGTGAGATAAATGATGTTGACCCTTGGGTAGGAATGTTAGCTGAAATCCATCTGGAAGATGCTTTGTTTGGAGAGTTAGTTATGACTATAATTCAAAAACAATTTAGAGCAATTAGAGATGGTGATAGATTCTTTTATTTGAATGATGATGGGATTCCTGTTGAGTGGAAAGAAAGAATACACAATACGAGACTTCACAATATAATCATGAGAAACACTGATATTGATCTCATGCAAACAGAGGTTTTTCGTGCAATGGAACATCAGGAAATTCCCAATGGACCATCTATAGGAAATGAAGAATTAAATGCTGTTGTTTTCCCTAATCCAGTAAATGATCATTTTTATCTGAAAGCTTATTCTTCTATTGAAGGAAAGGGGTCTTTGTCGATTTATAACAATCAAGGACTTTTAGTTTATGAAACTATAGTCAATTTGGAGGAAGGCGATAACACTATTCTTGTTGACTTGGATGTTTTATTAGAAACAGGAATTTATAATTGTCAATTAATTCGCGAAGAAAATTTCTCTATTTCTAGATTTTACAAAGAATAATTTCTTTAGCTTACTTTATTATTTATATGTTTCCATCTTCTATGTGACCACAACCAGTTTTCTGGTTTATCATATATAACTTCTTCTAATTTTTGCATAAATATTTTAGTAGTATCTCCATAATTTTTAGGCTTTTCGCTTGGAGAAGTAATCCATTCCAACTCAAGATCATAATAACCTCTTCTTGTTCTTGTAATCCTACAGTAAATTACCGCTAAATTATATTTTTCAACATACTTTTCTATTCCATGAACACAAGGTGTATTGATACCTAAAAATTCAGTCCAAATAGCATATTCAGGTTTAGTAGGAGATTGGTCAGCTGCCATTAAAAACAAACAATTTTTATCATGATATTTTTTATAAAAACTACCTGTTTCATTGATGTCAGCAAGTATTGTGCCTGACTTAGCTCGCTTTTTAATCGCATAGGAATTTATATATTCATTTGTCAAAGGCTTGAAAAAACCAATAACGTCTTGACTTATGAAATAACTTGCAGAAAAAGCGCCCCATTCCCAGTTTCCATAATGACCGGTAACTAACATAGTACTTTTATTTAAATCATATGCGTGATGAAGCAAATCTGGATTTAGAACCTTATGCCTTTTTTTAATTTGTGCCTTTGACATGGAAAAGCCTTTTATACCTTCTAGAGTAATATCAGCTAAATTGAGATATATCTTTCTAGTTAGTTCATTCTTTTCTGATGGAGAAATAGCAGGAAAAATATGATCCAAATTATCGGAAATCGTTGATAGTCTGTATTTTATAATTTTCCTAAGTAAAGTTGCTAGTGCATTACTTAATATATATAATAAGGGAAATGGAATTAGTGAAAAAAGAAATACCATAAACCTAAAGAAAAGGTAACCTATAAATTTCATAATTCAAAGCTATATCAATTTTTCATTCAGACTATAATTCTTCTAATTTTTATGTAGCTTGATGTTTCAAAATAAATTCAATAGCTTTAAATCTATGAAACGTAGGAAATTTGTAAAAGATATAGCACTTGCTACTGCAATCGGTGTTTCCACTTCAAAAATTCAATCTTGTGAATCTTCTGTAAAGCCTTTTTATATAGCAACATGGAATAATGAAAATGCAGTAAATATAGCTATAGAAATTAATAAATTGCAAGGAAACTTGATGGATGGATTGGTTTCAGGGATTAATTATGTAGAAAATGACCCTGCTGATCAATCTGTTGGTTATGGTGGAAGGCCCGACAGAGAAGGCAAAGTAACTTTGGATGCTTGTATTATGGATCACAAAGGAAACGCTGGTTCAGTTTGTTGTATTGAGAATATTAAAAACCCTATTTCTGTAGCTAGAGATGTCATGGATAAAACACCTCACGTAATATTAGCTGGTAAAGGAGCAGGGGTTTTTGCAGAAAGTCAAGGTTTTAAAAAAGAGAATCTTTTGACTGAAAAATCGTCTAAAGAATATAAAGAATGGTTGCAATCATCAACTTATAAACCAATAATTAATATTGAAAATCATGATACAATTGGAATGCTTGCAATGGATGAATCCAAGATTATTGGTGGCTGTTCAACTAGTGGACTTGCATATAAAATGTCTGGAAGAGTAGGGGATTCTCCTATAATTGGCTCAGGTTTATTTGTGGATAATGAAATTGGTGCATGTGTAGCCACTGGTTTGGGTGAAAAAGTATTAACAAATTTAAGTGCATTCCTAGTAGTTGAATTAATGAGAAATGGGATGAGTCCAGATAATGCATGTAAAAGGGCTTTGGAAAGAATCATTTCGAAAGAAAATAATCAACCAGACTTTCAAGTTGGATTAATCGCTGTTAATAAGAAAGGTGAGATTGGAGCATATTCCTTGTACGAAGGTTTTAATTATGTTTATGCATCAGAATCAGATGTTTGGCGTAAGCCAGCTAATTTTTTCTATAAATAAAGCACCATTTAAACATGGCATTTTTTTTGTACTGTTTATGGTATAATTTATTTTAATGATAGTAAGAACACTAATAGCAGATAGAGAAAAAATCTTTTTAGATGGCTTAGAATTACTTCTTACGTCAGGAGAACAATATTTTTATAGAGTCTTAAATCAATGTAATTCTTCGCAAGCTATTCTTGACAAAATCAAAGAAACAGATGTTGACCTTATTATAACTGATATAAATCTAGGGGATAATGAATCTTCAGCTTTTATAAAAGAGATAAAAAAAGTGAACAAGGATATTAGAATTTGTATTCTTTCGTCATACATAGCTGATAAATTTGTAAGAAAAGCCTTTATCAATGGAACTGATG
>CAYOIL010000109.1:10166-12596 GCA_964403985.1 uncultured Saprospiraceae bacterium | reverse complement strand
AGCTTGAATATCTAGATATAAATTCATATCAACAAATAATTTATAAAGACTTAATTTTGTGATGCTCATAACTTTGCCTACCAATTGCCCTTTATGAAATTAAATAATGAGATTTTCAGACTTGCCATACCTAATATTCTTAGTAATATTTCGGTTCCTTTAATTTCTTCAGTAGATACAGGATTGATGGGGCATCAATCAATGAAACACCTAGCAGCCGTAGGTGCTGCATCAATGATTTTTAATTTTTTGTATTGGAATTTTGGCTTTTTAAGAATGGGGACTACTGGTCTTGTTGCTCAAGCATATGGGCGAAAAGATGAGAAAGAAAAATCTAGAGTCTTTTTTCAAGCGGTTTTCATTTCTTTAATTATTAGTGGACTCTTAGTCTTGTTTCAATTGCCTCTTGGAAGAATTGCTATGCAATTGATGAATCTTGATGGAGAATTAGCAGGATTGAGTATGGAATATTTCAATGTGCGAATATGGGATGCACCTGCTACACTCATGATTTACATAATAATGGCATGGTTCTTTGGGAATCAAAATGCCTTCATTCCTCTTTTATTAACCATAATTATCAATGTTGTGAATATTGTCACAAGTGTAATTTTTGTAAAGTACATGGATATGGGAATAGGTGGAGTAGCTCTTGGCTCGGTTATAGGTAACTATGTAGGAGTTGCGACTGGTTTAATAGCTATGGTTATGAAAAAACCAGTTTTACTTTCTGCTATCAAGGAATTGAAAAGTGATTTTCTTCGTTTCTTTCAAGTCAATAAAGATATCTTTATTCGGACTGTAATGCTTTCTTGTACTTTTTTTATGATGTATTCTCAAGCTATTACTTTTGGTCAACTTTCAATGGCCGTGATGGTTGTTTTGCTTCAATTTACGAACTGGATGTCTTATGCAATTGATGGATTTGCTTATGCCTGCGAATCTTTAGTAGGGCGTTATGTAGGGGAAGAAAATAATTCTTTACTAAATCAAACAGTCAAGAAATGCTTCTATTTTGCTTTTGTCTTAGCGGTGGGATTTAGCTTGACATTTGGAATATTAACTTCTCCATTGAGTTCTGTTTTCACATCTGACAATCAGGTTGTTGAGTATATGGTCTCGTTGAGATGGTGGTTGATAGCGATTCCTTTAGTAGGTTTTGCAAGTTATATATGGGATGGAATATTTGTTGGACTTACTGCATCTAAAGCTATGAGAAATACAATGGCTATTTCGTTTGGCGTATTTCTTTTGACATATTATGGAATGAGATCTAGTCTTGGATTTGAGAGTTTGATTTTAGCTTTATGCCTTTATTTATTGGCTAGGGCTTTCGCCCAAACGTATTTGTTTATGATGAAAGGGGTAGAATTGAGGTAGGGCTTAATTATGTTTTGTATGAATAAGTTTCGATTTTGTATTTTTTCCCTTCTACAATGACAAACATTTTTTTGACTCTTCCATATTTGTCAAAGGTATATTCCCAAGACATGTCGTCACTTCCTGGACCTCCTATATAAGTGTTAATAATGGATGGTTTGTAATTCCTTGTAACAATTCGTCTTTTTAAATAGCCATTAGGATAATATAAATAAGTTGTAGTATCGGTTCCTACGTCAAATACATTCTGTTCTTCTATTTTCTTGTAAAGTAAGTCCTCTTTATTAAGAACTATGATTTTTTTAATTGAATTTAAATGATTTGTAGAGTTTGTAATCTATTGATTCTGTTATTTCGTATGTATTTTCAGCTATAGGTTTTGAAATAAACTTTGAGATACTATGTGATGAGGAATCAATCTTTTCTACAACTTTTCCATTTTTATATTTGTAAAAGTGATAAATCGCATCATTTCTTTCTTTTCCTTCTTTGGTATTTATACTGTAATCAGAATGACTTTCAACAACATCATTATATTGATTGTAGCTGTAAGAATAGATGCCTAAAAGTTTTTTTCCTTTGTAATACTTTTTTATAATTATTCGGCCAGTATCATCCAAATATTTTAAGTTCCAATATTTTCCTTTTGCAGATCCATTGTTTGGTTTTAATAACCTTTACTCCGGGATAAAGTCTTTCTTGGAAGACAATTTGAGCCTTACTCTCTAAAGAATAAATAGATACAAACAACAGTAATAATGTAGTTTTTAACCACTTAGGCAGAATGAAGTTGTTTGAAATAATTTTGTTATTTAGTATTTGCCACGGCATACTTTTGAAGTATTTCAAGGTCTATAATTTTTAAAGCATTTTTATGCGTTGATTCCAAAATAACTGGACAAGCAATCCCTGCTTCTTGGGCTTCTTTCCATCAGGATTTTCCAAACCTCCCTCAGGAACCTGGGTGGTTGATGCTCCATTTAGATTTCTGGGGATAAAAAAGGGCAATGTTTGGTTTTTTTTTTTTTTTTTTTGGGGGGGGGAATGGGT
>CAYOIL010000109.1:2878-10156 GCA_964403985.1 uncultured Saprospiraceae bacterium | reverse complement strand
TTTAAACCTGGAAAATTATACTGTGGATTTGGTGTGATTAAATCATTGCCACATGAAGAAGAGTAATTGAGGAACTCTTCTGTCATAATCGCACAAACAACGTGTACACCATAGTCCGAAGGTCCAGTATTGCAAAATCCATCTCTATAATATCCTGTCATTGGTTTATAGCAGCAAGCCTCAAGCTTTCCATTTAATACATTAACAGGTGGATCTTGATCTCCAGACAAAAATGATGTAAGCATAATTAAAATTAAATTTATTGTAAACATAGAATAAACAACATATGATGTAAAAATATGTTTGATTCTCGTAATAGAAAGAAATAGACTTGAAAATTTTTATAAGTCAATCGAATTGTTGAAAAAGAGTTGCTTGTTCATAACCTGTAAATAATATTGAAGATAAAGACTTTAAATCTTTTTTATGATAAGTGCTACTTTATATGCCAATCAGGTAATTTCGGTTTAGAAATCTAGTTGACTTCGAGTTAATTCCCCTTTCTTACATTTGCCGAATAATTGAAGTAAAAAAGTTTAATAATTATAATATGAATATTCGAAATATTAGGTTGGAAGTAATGCACACGATTGAAAAATCTATGGGAGACTTAATGAAGAAATATTTAAAACCTGTTGATGAAAATTGGCAGCCAGCGGATTTATTACCAGATTCAAGAGATGAGAATTTTATTGAAGAAATAAAAGAGATTCAAGAACTTTCTAAAGAGATGGAATATGATTTGTTAGCTGTCTTAATAGGCGATACAATTACAGAAGAGGCATTGCCAACGTATGAATCTTGGTTAATGCAAGTAGAAGGAATAGGTGGAAGTGATGAGAAAGGAGGCTGGTCGAAATGGGTTAGTGCTTGGACTGCAGAAGAGAATCGACATGGAGATCTACTAAATAAGTATTTATATTTATGTGGTAGAGTAGATATGCGACAACTGGAAATCTCTACCCAACATTTAATTAGTGATGGATTCGATATTGGAACAGATCATGATCCTTATAGGAATTTCATATATACTAGTTTTCAAGAATTAGCAACTAACATATCGCATAGAAGAGTAGCTAGACTAGTCAGAAAATCAGGTAATGCACAATTAGCAAAGATTAACAACACTATTGCTGCTGATGAAGCAAGGCATGCTTCCGCTTATATGGATTTTGTAAATCGTATTTTTGAAATTGATCCCAGTGAAATGATGCTAGCATTTGAGGATATGATGCGGAAGAAAATTGTTATGCCTGCTCATTTTATGAGACAATGCGGGCAAGAAATAGGAGAGTTGTTTAGCCATTTTTCGGATGCTGCACAAAGAATAGGTGTCTATACCTCTGAAGATTATGTAAATATTCTAAAGTCGCTTATTAATTCATGGGATATAGGTAATATTAGTGGTTTGAATGATGCTGCTGAACGAGGAAGAGATTATATAATGGCTTTGCCTGATCGATTGACTCGTATTGCATCTAGAATATCAATTCCAGAAAAAAAGTATGAATTTAAATGGATCTCTTGTTAAATTAAATAAAGAATAAAAACCCAAATTGTTTATGAAAAACGATTTCTCTTAAACCATAAACATCTTGCAACTAATCATCCATAGTATTGTTTTTAAAAATATAACTAACTTTTTAAAAGCTAAACTATGGATGAATTAGCAAGTAAAAAAAACCAAAAGAGAAATCTATACATTTTAATTGCCACCTTAATAGCTTGTAGTTTAGTTTATCGATTGTTAGGAGATTATGATTACAAGCAAACATCCTTGTTGTTTGTTGGAATTCCTGCTTTACTTGCAATTCTAATGGTAAAATATACCAATACTCCTAGAACTGCATATGGAATAGTTTTCAAAGCTATTACTTTATTTTTGTTATTGTCTTCCATACTTCTTGGTGAAGGTGTCTTATGCATCATATTTGCTGCACCTATATTCTATGGAGTTGCTGCAATACTTGTAGCAATTCATGAATATCTGCACAAAAGAGATAAATCTAATCTCAGTGCATTTTTCATCATCCCTACAATTTTAGTACTTGCACAACCAACGGAAATTAATCGTATTCCTGACATGCAAACTCAAGTTTCTACTATTGTATTTGACCATAAAACTTCCATTAATGCTTTTACAAAGATTCCTGATTTTCAAGAGAATTATCCAAACTTTTTTAGAATTGGCTTTCCTACACCAATTGGAATTACAGGTGCAGGGATGGAAATAGGAGATACTAGAGATATTCAGTTTAAATCAAGCACCAAAGGAATTGGTACTTTATCTCTCGAAATTATTGAAAAAAGTCCTCAGTCCATCACATTTAAGCCAATACATGATGACACACATATCAGTCATTGGTTATCATGGAACGAGATGAAGATAGAATTAATAGAGGAAAATGAAAGCCAAACGATTGTAAAATGGACAACAAAATATCAATGTGACCTTGGACCAAGTTGGTATTTTGAACCTCTTGAAAACATTGCAGTGCAAGTAATGAATAAACATTTGATCAACACCTACTTCGATGAGTAGTCCATATGAAATAGGGTCGTCAGTAGGTATACTTTTAGTTTTTTGTTTCTTAATTTATGCATTCATAATACGTAAACAAGACACAGAACTCAATTGGGCCATATTCTATGCCTTGCTTTATACAATCCTAATTCTACCAATTGTTAACATGATATGTATTTATTATGGTCTTTGGGATTTCGAGAAATCAATATCAAATGTTATAAAATTGCCACTTGATATCTATTTCTTATGGATTACTTTATGGAGTATTATTCCTGTTTATTTTTTTAAAGGCAAATATCTGCTTCTTTTATCAATAGTTTTGTTGTGGATTGATATATTAATAATGCCAGTTCTAGATAAACAAGGAATATTAGTACTAAATGACAATTGGTTATGGGGTGAGATCATATTAATAGTTACAGTATTTATTCCTGCGTATTTTTGGGCTTATTGTAGTTACTATAAGAGATTTACGGGTGTTCGTGCAATCTTTCAAATCGTTGTGATGATTGCGGCCTTTATTATTGGAATTCCTTTCGTAATGAAATGCTATGGAATAATTGAAAGTATTCAGCTGCATTTTGCACCTTATCTTTTTCAGTTTTTATTAATCCTTACTTTTCCAGCACTAGTTGCAGTCTATGATTTAGTGACAAAAGGAAAAGGGACTCCTTTTCCTTATGATCCTACTAAAGATTTAGTACGATCTGGAGTGTATGCATATATCAAAAACCCCATACAGTGGTCTTTTACACTTATGTTTATTCCTCTTAGTTTGTATTATGGATCTTATTTTTTTTTATTGGGATCGCTTGTCTCCATTTTCTATGTGTACGGGATTTCAAATTTCCAAGAGTATTCAGATATGAAAACGAGATTTGGAAAGGAATGGCTCGATTACAAAAGTCAAGTTCCAAGCTGGCGCTTTTTGTGGAAACCAACTAACATTCCAAAAGCTGAAATCTTTTTTGATGATGATTGCAATCAATGTAGTCAGATCAAAAGATGGTTTATTTCTTCTAAATCGATTAATTTACACATCAAATCAAAAGCAGAATATCCCAAAGATCAAATATTACAAGTAACTTACATTGATTATAAAGGACGTGAATATAAAGGTGTGTGTGCGATAGCACATGCAATGGAGCATATCAATCTGGCTTATGCTTCTTTAGCTTGGTTTATGCGGATGCCAATAATAAATCAAGTTCTTCAAATAATCATTGACTCTATGGATGTGGGAAATACACAAGAAAAATGTGAGTTTTCATAAGAAGAATGATTCAGGTTAAAGCGAAAGGGAATAAAAAAAGTGCTGTATTTTCAACCGAAAATACAGCACTTTTTTATCTCCTTTTATTCTTCTTATATCATATCCTTAGGACGTACCCATTGATCAAATTCCTTCTCTGTCAAATAGTTCAACTTCAAAGCCGCTGCTTTTAATGTCGTTCCTTCTTTATAAGCTTTTTTAGCTATTTCAGCCGCTTTATCATAACCTATCTTCGTATTCAAAGCGGTAACCAACATCAATGAATTATTCAAATTCATCGTGATTCTTTCATGATTCGCCTCTATTCCTGCCGCACAATTATCGTTGAAACTTACACATGCATCTCCTATCAACTGAGCCGACATTAAGAAATTGAAAATCATCATTGGTTTGAAGACGTTTAACTCAAACTGGCCGCTCATGCCTCCTATATTTATTGCTACATCATTACCCATAACCTGTGCCATTGCCATTGTCAATGCCTCAGCTTGGGTAGGATTTACTTTTCCTGGCATAATTGAACTACCTGGTTCATTCGCTGGAATAATAATTTCGCCAATTCCACATCTCGGACCTGAACTTAACATTCTTATATCATTTCCAATTTTCATAAGCGAAACCGCTACTGTTTTTAGTGCTCCATGAGCTTCTACTATGGCATCATGAGCAGCAAGCCCCTCGAATTTATTTTTTCCAGTAATAAAAGGTAAACCAGAGATAGAAGCAATTTGTTTTGCTACATTCTTAGCATAACCTTTGGGCGTGTTCAGCCCTGTTCCTACAGCTGTCCCACCTAATGCTAATTCACTTAAATGTTTCAATGTATTTTTTATCGCCGATATACCATGGTCCAATTGGCTTACATATCCTGAAAACTCTTGACCCAATGTAAGAGGAGTCGCATCCATAAAGTGAGTCCGCCCTATTTTTACGACATTCTTAAATCCTTTGGACTTAGCTTGAAGCGTGTCTCTTAATTTTTCAATTCCTGGAATTGTACATTCCATCAACTTTTTATAAGCTGAAATATGCATTGCAGTAGGAAAAGTATCATTCGAAGATTGAGATTTGTTTACGTCATCATTGGGGTGTAATGCTTTTTTCGTATCGTCTAATTTTCCGCCAGCTACAACATGCCCTCTATTAGCAATCACTTCATTGACATTCATGTTAGATTGAGTTCCACTGCCTGTTTGCCAAACAACAAGAGGAAATTGATCATTCAATTTGCCCTCGCGAATTTCTTTACAAACTCTTTCTATAAGCTTTGCTTTTTTCTTTTGAAGTACACCTGCTTCCGCATTTACTCTTGCAGCCGCAGTTTTCAAAATTGCAAAAGCCTCTACAATTTCTTGAGGCATTCGTTGAGTACCGATCTTGAAATTTTGAATGGATCGCTGTGTCTGAGCTGCCCAATATTTATCTGAAGGGACATTAATATATCCTATACTATCTTTCTCTTTTCTGAACTTTGCCATGTATTATATTTTTGGACAAAGGTAGGGCTTACGCCCAAAAATAAAAAGCTAAAATTTTATCTAACTGATATTATATGCCTGAAAGTAAATTCCAGATGTCTACAGCCCCTTTCTGTATTAACTCTTGATGCTCTTTCAAACTTTCTTGGATGGATGGATTTTGCAGGAATTTTTTGTAGATAGTTTCTTTTAGTTGATTTTCGTACCAATGAATAATCTGTGTTTTTCGATTCTCGCTTAGTCGACTATTCTGAGAGTAATAGACTTTGTACTCTTCTATTTCTTCCCATAACTCGGAAATACCACTTTTGTCAATACTGGAGACATTCAGAACGGGAATTGATTTGTTTTTGTGTTTCCCTTTTAAAATATGAAGAGCATTTTTATACGCACTTTTTGAGTTTTTAGCTATGTTTATTCGATCTCCATCTGATTTTGTAATGACAACTACATCAGCTAATTCAACAATCCCTCTTTTAATTCCTTGAAGTTCATCACCTGATCCTGGCAAAACTAGAAGCATAAATAGATCAACCATTTTGGAAACCATCGTTTCGCTTTGACCAACACCTACTGTTTCAATAATGATATGATCATAACCCGCCGCTTCACATAATAACATTACCTCCCTTGTCTTACTGCCTACTCCTCCTAAATAATTTTTGCTTGGAGACGGTCTTACAAACACATTATCCAAGGTACTTACGGTTTCCATTCGTGTTTTATCTCCTAGAATACTGCCTTTGCTTTCCTCAGAAGAGGGGTCAACTGTAAGTACAGCAAACTTACTTTCTTTTTTTTCGCTTATTAAGGCTTCTATGATGGTGCTCTTTCCCACACCTGGAGAACCAGAAATTGCCATCCTCCATGCCTTACTTTCTATGTAATTAGGGGATAAAAGATTTAATAAATCTCTAGCTTTAGGTTCATCTTTAGCAGAACTACTTTCTAAAAGCGTTATTCCTATTGACAGCGCACTGTTATCACCATTTTTTATCCTTTCTGCTAAAACGGAAGCAGAAATATCATTTTGGGCGAAAGCCCCCTTTTTAAGATTCGGATTAATATTCTTATTAGGCACTAGTTATATTTTAACATCAAATTTTGTAAAATTTATTAACAGTTTGGTTGATATATCATAATGTTTATTTAAACAGTATAAAATTTTGTGTAACAACATAATAACCCAACGATATTAGTGAAACGAAACAAAGCCCAAATTTCATTCATTTTTAAACAATTTAGGTATGAGAAATTCAGCACTTATAGTGGTCGCATTATGTGCCACCCTATTTTACACCTCTTGCACACCGATCGATGAAAAGGCAATAGAAGTTGCAGGTATTTATGATGCTTCAGTAGTAAATGGTTACTACAATTTTGATTTAAGTATTTCAATGGATGGTTTTGATGATGTGCTTATAGAGGGATTATTCGACGATTACGATTTCGATGTTATTCGAGCAGATCTTGATGATCATGGAAGCGGATTAATTGATTTCGATATAAGATCTCAAGATATATATGGCGGCGCAAGGATAAGAGGAGATGGAGAATATATTGATGGTTTCCTTCAACTAGATTATACAATTGATTGGGGTTGGGAAAAGGTCAATTACCGGATAGTTGCTCAACGATTTTAAAATATAGCCTAAGTAAATAAAAGATCGTTTTACCCTTTTAGTAAAGCTGCTGGATTTTAGAAAAATAAGAAGAAATACGAGATAGAAAAACGCAGGCATAGCATCGCTACGCCGAGGCTTTTATAAGAAGTAGTTTGAAGAAACTTTTAAACGAATAAAGAGCTCAATAAAATAAAACAACATGTTGTATACTAACGATAATGGCTGAGGAATTTTAGAAAAATAAGAAGAAATACGAGATAGAAAAACGCAGGCATAGCATCGTTAAGCCAAGACATTTATAGAAAGTAGTTTGAAAAAAGTTTTAAACGAATAAAGAGCTCAATAAAATAAAACAACATGTTGTATACTAATGAT
>CAYOIL010000109.1:0-2778 GCA_964403985.1 uncultured Saprospiraceae bacterium | reverse complement strand
GGCTGAGGAATTTTAGAAAAATAAGAAGAAATACGAGATAGAAAAACGCAGGCATAGCAGCGCTACGCCGAGGCTTTTATATGAAGTAGTTCGAATTATTTTTAGAAAATAACCAGCTGATTATCATTAGTATACAACAATATAAGACTGCCCATCAATTTATCATGAAAACCAACGCCCTTAACTCAAATTTCAATTTATACAAGGGAAGAAAAGGACTGGAATGATCACATTAGAAATAATGACTCTCTCGATCATCTCCGGTCCTATTTTATATAACTCCAAATTTCTTCAGATATTTTATTGCTGATTTCTTTAACTTGATAGGCTCCTTTAAAAGCAGACCTAGATTGTGTTAGAACTGCTTCTTCTTTCATCAAATGATGAATATTTCTGCTTATTCTATGGTGAAAAGATGTATTTTCTTTTGAAGCAACATCTATTGCTATAGCATCGTAATTACCTAGTGCTGCATTTAATGCTTTCAAGCTTAGATCAATATAGTTAGCTTCAACATTGTCTGATTTTGTTAGACAAATTGCATGCATTTCTAGGCATTTATATTGTAAGCTAAATCCTTTACAAATATTGTAGGACAATATTTCTATCGATTCTGAAATGCCTAGTTCTGCAATCATTTTTGTTGAAATAACTCTGTCAATTCTAATTTGTTGAAATAATTTTATGCGAGAGTTTTCATCTTCACAATTATCTAAAAGAGTAACTATTTGTTTGAAAATTGATTTCAGTTGTTCAACGAAATCAATTGAATTGCATTTAAAAATAAGTGTATTGTCAAGAATCTTGATTTCGTTTGTTAAAGATTCAAGTTCATTTCTGAGATCTTCAGTAGACATCTTATTTTCAATCAAAAAAGAAAGATCTATATAATCGAATATTACATTTTCAAGTATTTTATTCCAATTTGAGCCTGATTGATCTACAATGATTTCAACTGAATTTATTCCACCTGCTAAATCTTCAAGAAGTGTCTTATTTGAAAGTGTCGAGGCAGTATATATTTGTTTATGTTCCCAGTCTTTTACGATTCTAGTTCCATCAGAATTTGCGGGCTTTCGCCCAAAAAAAGGATCAATTGAAATATTGGGTGTTAAGGAAATATGCATTTCCGACAGTTCTTCTTTTTTGAGTTCTTTTTTTACTTTTTCAAGCCAAGCTTCATGTGAAATAGTCTCGAAATTCATAGAAAATGTATTTGAAAGTGAAAGATTTAAAATTAGCCCTGTCAGAGCTTAAGCTCTGACAGGGCTAATGCAGAAAAAAATATATATAAACAAATAATTCTCTTGCAAAATAAAAACTATTTGACGTTGCTTTTATATCATCTTTTTAAAACGCGGCCTTTTAGGAGTTATATCACCAAGTCTCTCTTTCTTAGCAGCTTCATAATCAGAGAAGTTTCCTTCGTAGAAAATAATCTGAGAATCATCTTCGTAAGCGAGAATGTGAGTCGCTAGCCTGTCAATAAACCATCTATCGTGAGATATAACCATTACACATCCTGCGAAATTTTCTATTGCCTCCTCAAGTGCTCTTAAAGTATTAATGTCAATATCATTGGTAGGCTCATCTAATAAAAGCACATTGCCTCCACTTTTTAAAGTCATTGCTAAATGAACTCTATTCCTTTCACCACCTGATAATACAGCCAGTTTCTTTTGCTGATCACTTCCTGCGAAGTTAAACCTCGAAAGATAGGCTCTTGCATTTAATTCTTTGTTGCCAATAGTAACAATTTCATTCCCTTCACCTATAATTTCAAAAATCGTTTTCTCAGGTAATAAATCTTTATGAGATTGATCTACATAAGCAATGTCTACAGTCTCGCCAATATCAATAGCACCAGAATCAGGTTGTTCTTGTCCCATAATCATCCTAAAGAGTGTAGATTTTCCTACACCATTTGGTCCTACAATACCTACAATTGCATTTTTTGGAATGGATGCTGTAAAATTATCGATCAGAATTCGATCTCCATAAGACTTTGTTATACCATTGATATCTATTACTTTATCACCAAGGCGCTGTCCAGTTGGAATAAATAACTCTAGTTTAGCTTCTTTATCTTTAGTTTCAGCATTAGCCATTTTATCATAAGCGTTTAGACGAGCTTTACCTTTGGATTGTCTCGCTTTCTGAGACATTCTAATCCAATCAAGCTCTCTACTTAATGCCTTCTTTCTTTTAGATTCTGTCTTCTCTTCTTGTTCTAGTCTTTTTGTTTTTTGCTCTAACCAACTACTGTAATTTCCTTGATAAGGAATACCTTCTCCTCTATCTAGTTCCAATATCCAACCAGCTACATTATCCAAAAAGTACCTATCGTGTGTTACAGCGATTACGGTTCCTGGGAAGTTGTCTAGGTATTGTTCCAACCAGTGCACACTTTCAGCATCCAAGTGGTTAGTAGGCTCATCTAATAATAATATATCTGGCTTACTCAATAATAATCTGCATAACGCAACTCTTCTTTTTTCTCCTCCCGACAATACATTTACTTTAGCATCTTCAGGTGGACAACGTAAAGATTCCATTGCCGTATTAAGCCTATGATCTAATTCCCAAGCATTGTGATGATCCATTTGTTCCATAAGAACTCCTTGGCGCTCTATTGTTTTCGCCATTTCATCATCACTCATTGGTTCAGAGAATTTTAAATTGATTTCATCATATTCTTTTATGATGTCTACAATTTCTTGAACTCCTTCTTCTACTATTTCTCTTACTGTTTTTGTATCGTCAAGTTCAGGTTCTTGT
>CAYOIL010000108.1:0-12640 GCA_964403985.1 uncultured Saprospiraceae bacterium | reverse complement strand
AATTAAAACAAACGGTAAAAGAGATGAAAAAGGAACCAATAAAATAGAAGCAAAAGCAATAACTTCTTATTTGAAACAATTAATCAAAGATTTCAAACAACTTTCTTCCAGTGAATCTCCTTCAGTAGGTATTATAAGTCCTTTCACCGCACAGGTGATTTTTTTAAAGAAACTAATTGCTAAAGAATTTAAGCTAGAAGATATTAAAAAGCATAAAGTGTTGATAGGGACCCCACATCATTTCCAAGGTGATGAAAGGGATATTATTTTAATCTCGTTTACATTAGATAATAGCTTTCATTCCGGAACGATAAATTATTTAAATAAAGACGATGTCTTTAATGTATTGATCACGAGAGCAAGAGATAAACAAATTTTATTCACTTCAGTCGACAAAGAAACATTGCCTGTAGAATCGCTTATAAAAGATTATCTTGAAAGAATAAATGACTTACCTATAAATGAGACAGGATACGATTTTCATGATCAATTCTTCGATGAAGTGTCTGACTTTCTGATTAACTTAGGTTGTGAAAACATCCATAAATCATTAACTGTTTCAGGAGTTTTAATGGATATGGTAGCTATTAAAAATGGTCATTTTTATTGTATTGATTTGATAGGGTATCCTGGATCATATGAAGAACAATCAAGTGTAGACAATATTAAAATGATGAATAGAATGCGGACACCAATTTTCTTTCTTCCATATTCAAGTTGGTACATTGACAATGAAAAATCAAAAGCAAGCTTATCAAAATTCATAAATAGATCAGAATAAACTCTACAAATTTAACATCCCAATAAGACCAAAAACAAAAGGATACTTCTTTTTAAACTAATTTAGTCTTTATCATCCTTTTTCACCAAGCCTCTTATTAATATCGGTATTAAATACAAGTCCGCCACTAAAGCAGTAATAAGGGTTACAGCTATCAAAATTACTATTGATCTACTTGGTGGATGAATACTAAAGAATAATACTAAGAATCCGAAAAACAGAATAATTGAAGTAATAATAATCGCTTTTCCAGTTTCTTTAAAAGTAACTTCTAATGCTGCATCAACAGTCTTCCCTTTCCCGCGTTCAAGCTTGTACTTACTTAAAAAATGAATGGTATCATCGACTGCAATTCCAAAGGCAATCGCAAAAACTATTGCAATTCCAGCTTCTAAATCTACTCCCGCAAATCCCAAAATTCCCGCAGAAATCAATAATGGAAGTAAATTTGGAATTATTGATATTATTATAAGTCTAATGTTACGGAACAATAAGACCATTAATATTGATACCATCAATATTGCAAATCCCAATCCTTTTATAAGCGATTCACGAACGTAAAACATATTCTTATCAAGTAACATCGCTGTACCAGTAATCTTGTAGGAAGCAAGATCAGCATCTGTATTCTCTTCAATCCACTTTTCTATTCGTGCTACTCTATCCTGAACTTCCTCTGCACCAATATCATCAACCCTACTACTTATTCTCGTTTTCGTTCCATCTTTTGAAACCAATAATGAACTTGTCAGTTTTGGGAGTACTTGAGCAAACTTTTTATAGCCATTATACTTAATGGAATCTGTTGGAAATACATAAGACTCCGTCGTATTCCCATTCATCATCTTATTTATTGATTTGTAAATCATCGAATAACCCACTACATTCTTTATCACATCATAGGTTTTGATATAATCTTCGACTTTTACAATCTCTTTCATCACTTCATAATCATCAACCTTTCGATCTCCTTTCACGGTAACAGCCACTTCTAAAGGCCTAAACCCTGCATATTCGCTCTCAAAGTACAGATAATCTGTTGTAATTTTTTGCCCGCGAGGCAAATTGGAAACCAACTTATAATTAGTAGATATTTTTGAGATACCCCATAAAGAAAGGAATAAAACCAATGCACTTCCTATAAGAATTCTTGCTTGATATCTCTTGGTTTGTTCATACCATTTTGCTAATATCCTTTCCCAAAAATTTAAAGTCTTACTAGGATTAGCTAACTGCTCTAAAGAAAACATAGGAAAGAAAATTCGGCAGAATAACAATATCACTAAAAAGGCTATCATTACTCCTGCCGCAGCATTCACCCCAAAATCCTTTATCGGTTGCAACCTCGAAAACAACAATGTTATAAATCCTATTGAGGTAGTTACACTCGTTAAAAAAGTCGCCATCCCTATATCCTTTACCGTAATCTTAATCGCTTCATCTCTTGTTTTACCTTTCCTTAATTCATCTATATACTTCGATAATAAATGTATTACATCACTCGTACTTACAATTATCATTAGGATAGGAAACAATCCTGCCATTGGCGTAAAGGCTTGTCCGAAAATATACATATAAAAAAGGAAACCCAACATTGCCAGACCTATTGCAGACATTGTCAGAACTACTGATGCCATCTTTCTAAAAATAATCAGCATCACAATCAGAACTAATATAGCAGCAAACCCAGAACTCTTGATAATCTCATTCGTTGACATTTCAATCATCTCCTTTTGGAAATTGGCCATTCCTAAATAATGCACCTCATCAAAATGAAATTGATTTACCAAACTATCAATCTGAATAACTACCCTATTCGATTCCTCTAAAGTCATCTGTTCTTGTAACTTCAAATTCAAGATAGACGAACTAAAATCTTCACTTATCAAGGTCTTCATGAACCGCTCATCTTCCCCCAAAGCTTTCTTCTCTTTCTCGTAATTTGCTGGATTTGCTGGAGATACAGCAGGAACCATGTTTGGACCAAAAGGTGTCATAACAGGAAACATCAATGAAGTAAGAGATAAGGCTTCATTAACATTGGGTAATATTTTTATTGACTTTGTTAACGAGTCAAGCTCGGTCAAATATTGCTGATCAAAGACGCCCTCTTTATTCTCCAATGCAATCAAATAGAAATTATCATCCGTCTCAAAATCCTCAATGAACTCCATAAAAAAGTCCAAATCTGGATCGTTCTGAGGAAAAAAATCATCAAAACTAAATTCAAATTTTGCGTTGAATAAAGAAAAAATTCCTCCTATTATTATTACTACAAAAAGTAGATATGATAAGTACTTAAGGTTCTTGTTCATTGGACATTTTAATGTGCAGTAATAGTACATTTATTATCTAGAAAGGTTTACAAATATGAAGTAGAAATTACATATTGTAAAAAAATACAATGTATAATATCATTCTCTTCTTCAAAATTTAACATTTTAATTACCTTTGGATAAATTGTTCAACCTCATACAACATATAGTTGTATGGCAAGGTCTTAACTAAAATCGATATATGTATTCTTCTCTCCTTAAAATCATTTTTTTGATTTTGTCCTGCTTATTTACTTATGCTTTATCTTCACAAATCCAACTTGATTACTTGGAAGATGAAAATCTTACGTTCTCTGAAAAAGTCGAAAAAGCTGAAACCTTCTTCGACTCGCAAGGAAGAGGAAAAGGAACAGGCTATAAACAATTCCTTAGATGGAAATATATTGCTCAACGATCTCTTGATGACAATGGCTATGTTCTTACTGAAAATCATAATATTACTGAATTTGAAAAGTTCGTTAAGAAAAATGGAGACGGAGCCAGTAAAAACATGGCAACTTGGGTAGAAAAAGGACCTATCAGTGCGACCAATACATCAACTTGGAGCTCACATATTGGTAGACTATCGAATATAGCAATAGATCCCAATGATGACCAACATCTAGTAGTTACTTCCCTTGGAGGTGGAGTTTGGAAAACATTGAATGAAGGAGACACATGGACGCCTTTGTTTGATCAAGAATCTACGATGTCTCTTCAGAGTGCACTTATCAGCCACTCAAATTCAAATCATTATTTTATTGGAGGATCTGGGATATGGAGATCACTTGATGGTGGAAATTCATTTACGAAACTTGCCGGACCCAATGGAACAATATATTCCATTATTATGGACCCCATCGATTCAGACATTCTTCTTGCTTCAAATAGCAACGGAACAGTTTGGAAAACTACAAATGGCGGTGATTCTTGGACAAGTGTTCTTTTAGAATCAAGTAGACGATTTTATGATTTAGACTTCAATTCCGCCAATTCTAGTATAGTTTATGCCTGCGGTACTAATGGTACTATGTATTCTTCAACTGACCAAGGAGATACTTGGTCTTCACTTGCTGGACCTTGGAATTCGAATAGATCCATAATGTTCGCAGTAACTCCACATGATGCAAATTACATCTATGTGTTACAAGAAAAATCTGGAGGATTTGATGCATTGTATTTATCAACTGATGGAGGAACAACTTGGACTACACAATCAAGCGACGATGCAGGAGACAACAACATTATGGGATATAGCCTTAGTAATACTGGAGGACAGGCGCCCAGAGATATGGATATAATTGTCTCACCAGTCGATAAAACCGAAGTACACGTTGCAGGTGTTATGACCTTTAAATCAAATGATTCTGGCCAAACTTGGAATCAAACTACACATTGGGTACTTAGTAATGCTTTACCTTTTGTTCATGCCGATATTGATCAGTTAATTTATCATGGATCTAAGATTTATGTCGCTTCTGATGGAGGGATATTCATTTCAACTGATGGAGGAGATTCTTTTGTGGATAAAACTACAGGTCTAGGTATTCGACAGTTTTATAGACTTAGTGCATCATCCATTCAAGTGGGAAGAGTTGCTGGAGGCTCTCAAGACAATGGAACTGGGATTTTAAGAGAAGACGGTATTTGGTATGATTTTATGGGAGCTGATGGTATGGAACCTCTTATAATGAACAATGATGATGATATTGTAATTGGCTCCATTCAATTCGGACAATTAAACAAATCTGTAAATGGTGGGACTAGTTTGACTAGCATTCAGCAAACCCAAAACGGTGATAGTGGTGAATGGGTGACACCTCTTGAAAGAGACCCCAATCAAGCAAACACTATGTATCAAGGTAAAAAACAATTATACAAAACAGTTAATGCAGGTAGTTCGTGGACTACAATTTCTAACTTACCAGAAACATCCAATATGGATGAAATATGTATTGCCCCTTCCAATAGTAATGTCATATATGTCTCTTATGGAAGTACTTTATACCAAACATTGGATGGTGGTGAAATATGGAGAGATATTAGTACTGGTACAGTAGGTGGTTATATAAATTATATTAACATACATCCTACTAATCCTGACCAAGTAATACTTGCTGTTTCTAATTCGAATCATTTTATTGAAACTACTGATGCAGGTATTAATTGGACTAGCATAAAACATAATTTACCGAATATTTCGTCAAGAAGTGTAGTATTTGATGGTAGAAGTGTGAATGGAATCTATGTATCATTATCGAAAGGAGTATATTATAAAGATGATAACAGTCCTTCTACCTGGACCTTAATGGATACAGGTCTACCTAAAGTTGATGCAAGAGAACTTGAAATCGTAAATGATAAATTATACGTAGCTACATATGGAAGAGGTTTATGGGAAATGCCTATTGCAGGAACTGGTTGGACTTTAAGTCCAAATTATAACTTAGAAGATTGTATTTCAAACGGGACTCCAGATCCATTAGATGATTCGTTCACATTTTCGGTTGACCCAAAGGGCTTAGGGCTTGGAACAACATATTCTGTTTCTGGTGATCTTACAGAAAACAACATTCCTTATGGTGTGCCTTTTACATTTGATAATGGAGGAGCCGGATACCTAAAACAAGATGGGAATATCGAACTTACTATCACAGACGATCAAAATTCTTCCATCGTAAAAAGTTTTGGAGTAAGTCCTAACATTGATGAGAATTGCTATAATAATTTCATATGTGCTGATGCATTTACTGTTTTTGAAAATGGTATATATTCAGCAATAGGACCTAGTTCAGGCGAAGGTGGATCCGTATCGGGGAGAAATGCCAATTGGTTTATTTTCGTACCTAAATCGAATGGTCTTATTACTATAAGGTCTTGTGGTCAAGGGAAAGATACAAATCTTAAAATCTCCTCAGGTGATTGTTCTTCATTAACCACTGTTGCTGCAGTAGATGATAATTGCTCAATGGGAGAAGGATTAAATAACTATGCCTCTGAATTAGTTGACATTGCAGTTAATAGCAGTACTATTTATTATATTGAATGGGATAGTAGATGGTCTTCTGACCCTTTCGATTTTGAATTTGAATTTATTGCGGAATGCAACGATTATTTAACAGCAGATGTTTCTTCAGTTGTTGAAGCAGAATATATTGCAGCATCAAAAATCATATTAAAAGGAACATTAAATGGAACAATTGATGCCATCACAGAAGGATCAGTAAATGCTGAAGACTTGACAATCGAAAATCAATCTGTTGTCAATATAATTAGAGAAACGTGTGAGCTAAATGATATTTTTGATGTAAAGATTTTATTGGAAAATGAAGTGACTATTCCAGATAATGGTTCAATTGATATTGCATTTGAATTTCCATCAGATATTACAGAAACAGTAAGTCATTTTTCTATTGGAATCGACATTGAACACCCTAACATATCACAATTAACACTTTCTTTAATTAAACCAGATGGAACAATTATTCCATTTTGGGAGGAAGAGTGTTCGGCAGAAGAAGATTTAAATTTCATTCTAGATTACCAAGCGCTTACGAAAGAACTATGCGGTATTTCTTGGAGAAAAGGATACCCTGTATTTAATACGACTACTTTATCTCAAGGAGAAATAAGCTCTATTCTAAATTCGAATATTTCTGGAACCTGGAAACTTAGATTTGAGGATGACACTTCAGGAGAAACAGGAACTATCAACAGCGCACACATTTACTTCGAAGGGATGTAGTAACTGAAAATATTAATTATTTTATCCATGAAACTTCTATTATTAATTGTCTTCCTATTTCTTAGTTTTATAGGCTTCTCGCAACATGAGCCTGATTCAGAGAGAATTATTCAATTTTCTATAGTACCTGCATTCTATTACAATACTGCTACTCTAGGCTATGGAGTGAAAAAACAAAACAAAGAAAACATTATTGAAGTTCATTCTACTTTTATACTTCCTGCTGCTGTAAGAATGTTTAGTGTTGGAGTTACTTACAACCGTAATTATTATTTAAAGAATTCAAACACTTACATTCCACTTTGGAGTGATTTACAAAGAATAAATGTTAATAATAATTTTGAAGATGGCGGGCCAAAGTATGATAAATTCAATTTCAGTCTAGGCTCCGGAATAGGAACTCATTTTAATGTTTTCAAAGTACATAAATTTAGATTCGAACTTGGACTTGGTGCTGTATTTAGATCTGAAAACAAAAGCAGTTTTAAAAATGAATCGGCTTTACCTATGTATTTAGGTTTAGATAAATTTACAATTGCAGAATCATATCTTGTACTCCCTACATTTCGAATGAAATTTCGTTATTTATTTCCTCTTAATTGAACTAACAAATGAATCTGATTGGGATTTAGAGAAATTGGTCAAAAATTTCAAAAACAGGATCATGCAGATTTAAAAATTGAATTGTAACATCAACGTTCCTTAAAACATGGAATTCGAATTATACTAATGAGTAGATTGTACATATAATGAAAAAAAATTGGTAAAAATGGAGTTCTCGATTCTTTTTTATTGTATCAGTTTTTTCCTTTTATTTGTTACTAAATTTTTACCAACAATATAACAATAAAGACTAGCTGGTTCAAATGTAACCTCTATCCCATTTAGATCAATTTTTTTAGATATATCTACAGTTGTTACATTTGTCTCTGTTAATTTATGTTTGAGGCAAAAGTTCTTTAAGTTTTTCAGTTCATGCGATTTTGTAACAAACCTATTACTCCATTTCAATTCAATGCACCAAGATGGTTTTTGATCTGCTTTTAGTGAAACAATATCTACTTCTCCTGCTTTCCATCTTGCATAATATAGCTGCATGTCTTGGTTGTGTTGCCATTGTGAGAATATTGCAGTTTCAACAAGATTACCTATCAATGGATCTGATGATGATATTGGAGAGAATAAAGCGCTTCTCAAGGCAGAATTCATTAAATAGATTTTATAGAAATTAGCTCTTTTAAATTTTTTCGCATTTTGATCTATTCTATGGATTACTTTAATTAAGAATGCTGCTTCTAAATATGTGATATATTTTTTAATTGTGTTTTTTGCTACACCGGAATTCTGAAATATCTCATCTAAAGACATTTCACTTCCGCTATGATATGCTAAATACGTAAATAATGAATTAAGTTCTTGAATATCATTTATCCCATATAAACTTGGCAGATCACGTAACAAGACTTTATCAATTATATCATTTCGAATGTATCTATCAGGATCAGACTTCATTACCTCTGATAAAGATAATTCTGGGTATCCACCATAATTAATGTATTCGATAAATTTTTTATTTAATTTATCAATATCATTTGTGCTATATTTTGGTGTAAGATAATTTTCATCTCCTGTGCTTTCTTCAACCCATTTTATATCAATTAGGTATTCGTTTTCAGTTAGTTTTAAGAATTCTTGGAATGTAAGAGGAGGAAGGACAAATTCAGTAAATCTACCTGCCCCAGATTCTTGACTTTTTAACTTTAATGCAGCTGCCGCTGATCCAGACACAATAAATTTAAAATTATGATATGAATCAACTAATGATTTAAGATGGACTTCCCAGTCCTTTAAATATTGTATTTCATCAAAAAAGAAATATAGCTTTTCTTTAACTGTTTTGCCATTCTTTTTTAAATACAAGTTGACTAATTCTTCTAAGGAAATTCCATTGAATAGAGGTGTTTCTATTGAAAAATAGCATATTTCTTTCGAATTTATATCCTCATTTATCAACTCTTGAATTGCTTGATACAGTAACACAGTTTTTCCTACTCTTCTTGGGCCCATTAAAATTAGAGCCCTCTTAATTCCACGTTCTTTAACCAAAGGGTACAAAAGATTGAAGTATTCCCTTTTCTTCATACTATGATAGTATGAGTCTATTTTGTGTGTATCCCACCAAGGATTCTCGAAATTTATACGATCAAGGACTTGTCTTTCTGAAAATTTAATTGCCATAGAGTCATTTGATTAATCTTGTAAAGATAGTAAAATGCCTATAAGATCAATCTGTTGACATTATTTTGCTTAATTTTTCGTAGGATTCGCGTATTTTTGCGTCTTCAATGTTATTCTAAAGAGTACAACTGACCTAATTGCATGGAACATCAATACAAATTAATCACTTTATTCTGCCATTCTAATTTAACTAATAAATCATGATTTTCAGCGTAGAAATCGGGTGACTTTATTGCTAAAAGGATAATGCTTTTTTCTACTTCTTTTACTGCCGCTTCTGTTTGAATTACCATTCCATATATGTCCTTGCCGATCTTCTTTTCATTATCTGTTACCCACGAAAACTGGATTTTTTTATCTAATAGGGCTTTCGCCCAAAGTTTACCCGCGCGCCCAGCTCCCCATAGAATTACCTTAGAATCATTGTCTAATTCTAATTTTATAAGATAATCTAATTTCAGTTCTATAAAATCTTGTTGGGCATAATTCGGATCATTACGGCTTGCTCTATTTTCATGATCTCTCCAGTAATGTAAAACTTTATTTACCCCTAAAATTGGAACACTGTGTTGATACAATCTGAAAATCAAGTCATAATCTTCGGGATATCGATCGGAGCAAATTCCTCCTACTTTTTCGAGAACCTCTCTTTTCATCATCCAACAAGGAGAAGCTACAACACACTCTTTAAAAATTTCATTGTAATGTGTTTTTTTTTCAGTCAATGTATTCAACCAATCGGCATATCTCAGAAATCCATGTGCTAACTTACCTTCTGAAAAATAAGCAACCTTTGCAGTGACACATGCTTTTGGATTACCAATCAATTTTTCCAATAATAGCTCTAGCTTGTCAGGATGCATCTTATCATCCGCATCCATTCGTGAAATACTATCCCCTTTACTTTGGGCGTAAGCCAATTCTAGAGCTGGAACAATTCCTTTTTCTTTATTTTGAAAAACATAGATTCTGTTATCCTTCGCACCGTAGGATCGCAATATTTCCAATGAGGAATCACTTGAGAAATCATCAACCGCAATTAATTCCCAGTTTTCAAAGGATTGTGCGAGAATAGAATCTAAACATTCTTTTAGATGATTCTCTTCATTAAAAACTGGCATTAAAATACTGATCATTTTGCCAATACTTCTTGAATATCAACTTGATTATGTAAAATATCATCAAATGTTTCTCGCTTACGAATAAGGTGAGCTTCGCCATTATACCAAAGTATTTCCGCAGGTCTATAACGAGAATTATAATTACTTGCCATGGTAAAACAGTAGGCTCCAGCATTGCGAAAAGCTAGAATATCACCCTCTGAAATTTCTGTTATTCTCCGATTACTAGCAAATGTATCTGTCTCACATATATAACCAACAACAGAATAAAATCTCATTCGCCCTTCTGGATTGGAAATGTTTTCTATAACATGATTCGAACCATATAACATCGGTCGAATTAAATGATTAAATCCTGAATCAATACTCGCAAAGACAGTAGAAGTCGTTTGTTTCACAACATTCACACGTGCAAGAAATGTTCCTGACTGACTAACTAAAAACTTTCCAGGCTCAAACGCAAGGGCAAGAGGCTTCCCGTAATTCTTTTGAAATTCATTGAAACGAGCACTTAATTTTTCTCCTAGTTCTTCAATATTTGTCTCAATATCACCATCTTTATAAGGCACTTTAAACCCACTTCCAAAATCAATAAAGGATAAATTATCGAAATTTTTAGCCGTTTCAAACAAGATTTCAGCAGCATATAAAAATACATCAATATCAAGAATATCACTTCCTGTATGCATGTGAATCCCATTAACATTCATTTTAGTTAGCTCAACTATACGAAGTATATGAGGAATTTGATGGATACTAATTCCAAATTTCGAATCGATATGCCCTACTGAAATATTGGTATTTCCACCTGCCATAACATGAGGATTAATACGAATACAAACAGGAATTTCAGGATGCTTACTCCCGAATTGCTCAAGAATTGACAAGTTATCTATATTGATTTGTACACCAAGATCAGCCGCGGCTTCTAATTCTTCTAGAGAAACACCATTCGGAGTAAAGATTATAGCTTCGGGTTTAAATCCAGCTTTTAGTCCAAGTTTCACTTCTTGAATAGAAACTGTATCTAGGCCAGTTCCTAGTTTATTCATTAACCTAAGAATTGACAGGTTGGTCAGAGCTTTGGCCGCATAATTAATTCGAAGGTCTTTTACAGAACCAAATGCATTTGTCAATCTTTCATATTGAATTTTAATGACATCAGCATCATAAACATAGAGAGGAGCATCGTAAGCTTTGCAAATTTTTAAAAGGTCTTGATTTTGCATTTTTGATTGTGATTGTGATTTTAAAAATTAGTGCCCAAAGGTAGGATTTAAGAGTTAAATTGTCAGGAGAGATAAAACAAAAAGGAAGCTTTTTGGAGTAATTGACTAAAAAGGACAGCAATTTGAATTGTATTAAAAAGAGACAATAGGATGAAATGAACGTTTATTACAATTATTGATTTTGGGCTTAAGCCCAAAAATAAATGCTAAATATATCTTTCTTCAAAAGACAAGCATTGGAGCAAGAGCTTTCAAATTTCAAATTGCGACAAAAAGCCAAAATAAAGTTTTGCGGAATCGAGAAACAGTTAATAAATGTTCGGAAAGGTCGAAATTGTATAGAACGTAAAAAACGCATACGATTTTTACTAAAAAATTACATTAAAATCTATTTATGTAACTATCTTTGCAGCAAATTTTAAAAACGTTCATTTAACTGTAAATCACAGCACTAAATAATTAATAAAATATGAAGTGTAGTTGGTTTCCAGCCAAACTTAGCAAATATTAAATATGGCAAATCTTGGAAAAATCTCGCAGGTAATTGGTCCTGTTGTTGATGTAAGTTTTTCAGATGAAGGATCATCATTACCGGATATCCTAAACGCATTAGTAATTAAAAGAGACGGTCAGGCGGATCTTGTACTAGAATGTCAAAAGCACTTAGGAGAAAATAGTGTAAGAGCAATCGCGATGGATGCGACTGATGGTTTGACAAGAGGTACTGTTGTTGAAGACTTAGGAGGTCCTATCACAATGCCAATTGGAGAAGAAATCAAAGGAAGATTATTCAACGTTGTTGGAGAGCCGATTGATGGAATACCTTTAGGTAAAACTGCATCAAGAAAGTCTATTCATACAGCTCCTCCTAAATTTGAGGACTTATCAACTGAAACAGAAATACTTTTTACAGGTATCAAAGTAATTGACTTAATCGAGCCTTACTCAAAAGGTGGAAAGATTGGTTTATTTGGTGGTGCAGGAGTAGGAAAGACTGTATTGATTCAAGAATTGATTAACAATATTGCAAAGGGATATGATGGTATCTCTGTATTTGCAGGTGTAGGTGAGCGAACGAGAGAAGGAAATGATTTATTGAGAGAGATGCTTGAAGCAGGTATCATCAATTATGGTGAGAAATTCATGCATTCAATGGAAGAAGGTGGATGGGATCTTGCATCAGTAAGTACTGATGACTTGAAAAAATCAAA
>CAYOIL010000107.1:0-12641 GCA_964403985.1 uncultured Saprospiraceae bacterium | reverse complement strand
TACTAAGACGGGATAACTTACTTTATTAGCAATGGCTAATGCTTCATCGACATCGTCAGCTACTCCATATTTTGGGTATGGAATATCAAGATCTTTTAATAAATCGGAGAAACTACCTCTATCTTCTGCTAAATCCAGACTTTCGAATGAAGATCCTATAATCTTTATTCCTTCTTTATGGAATTTTTCAGCAAGTTTTAAAGCTGTTTGACCTCCTAGCTGAACGATTATTCCTTCTGGCTTTTCAAGATCAATTATCTCTTTAATATGCTCCCAGTAAACTGGCTCAAAGTAAAGTTTATCTGCAACATCGAAATCTGTTGAAACCGTTTCAGGGTTACAGTTTATCATTATTGCCTCATAACCAGCTTCTTTTATAGCCAATAAGCCATGTACGCAACAGTAATCAAATTCTATCCCTTGACCAATCCTATTTGGGCCTGAACCCAAAACAATAATTTTCTTTCTATCACTTGGAATAGATTCGTTTTCTTTATCGAACGTTGAATAAAAATATGGTGTCTTTGCTTCAAATTCTGCAGCACATGTATCAACCATTTTATATGTTCGTCTAATTCCTCGATCATATCTTGCAGCAGTTACTTGGTCTTCTTCGATTCTCATGATCCAGGCAATCTGGGCATCACTGTATCCCACTTCTTTAAGTTCTCTGAAAAATTCTGTAGGAATATCTTCTGGAACATTGAATTTCATCAATTTATCTTCATATGTAACTAGACGTTTGATTTGACGAATAAACCAAGGATCAATTTTAGTTAATTTGTGAACAGTTTTAGTAGGAACACCAAGTCTCAACGCATCTTTTATTCGGAAAAGTCTATCATCGCTAGCTTTTTCTAAACGTTCCAAAATGTCCTGAGTTCGTATCCATTCTTTTTTGTCAGCACCTAGTCCATTTCTATTATTTTCTAGAGATTGACAAGCTTTTTGTAGTGCTTCTAGAAAATTTCTACCTATCGCCATCACTTCTCCTACAGACTTCATTTGAAGACCAAGAGTTTTGTCAGCTCCTTGAAATTTATCAAAATTCCATCTTGGCATTTTAACAATTACATAATCAAGAGCAGGCTCAAAATATGCTGAGGTACTTTTTGTAATTTGATTCTTTAACTCATCTAAGGTATAACCAATCGCTAGTTTAGCAGCAATTTTTGCAATAGGATATCCAGTCGCTTTACTTGCTAGAGCAGAAGATCTTGAAACTCTCGGATTGATCTCTATTGGTATAAGCTGTTCATTTTCAGGATTAATTGCAAATTGTACATTACAACCACCTGCAAAGTTTCCAAGAGAACGCATCATTAATATGGCATCATCTCGCATTTGTTGAAATGCAGTATCACTTAATGTCATTGCCGGAGCAACAGTTATCGAGTCTCCCGTGTGAATCCCCATAGGGTCGAAATTCTCAACAGTACATATAATAACAACATTATCATTGCTGTCTCTTAATAATTCAAGCTCGAATTCTTTCCATCCGAATACTGCCTTTTCAATAAGAACTTCGTGCGTAGGGGAAGCATCCAGTCCTCTTCTTAAAGCAGTTGGAAACTCTTCAGAAGTCATTACAAATCCACCTCCTGTTCCGCCTAAGGTGTAAGATGGACGAATAACTAAAGGAAAACCAATTTTCTGTGCAGCTTCCATCCCTTCCAAAAAACTATTCGCAATAAAAGAAGGTGCTACTTGCATCCCTAGTTTTATCACATGTTGTTTGAATTCTTCTCTATTTTCAGTTAATTCGATGGCATTGAGGTCAACACCTATCAGTTTTGTATTATGTTTCTCCCATAATCCTTGCTTCCCTGCCTCAATGGCTAGATTTAATGCTGTTTGACCGCCCATTGTTGGTAATACCGCATCAATGTTTTCATTTTCAAGAATATGATCAAGACTTTCAACTGTAAGAGGAAGTAAATAAATGTTGTCAGCAGTTACTTTATCCGTCATAATTGTTGCTGGATTAGAATTGATCAGAGTTACCTCTATTCCTTCTTCTCGCAATGATTTAGAAGCTTGAGATCCTGAATAGTCGAACTCGCAAGCTTGTCCTATGATAATAGGACCGCTCCCTATAATTAGAACGGATTTTATAGACATGTCCTTTGGCATGGAAAGATGATTTTAAATTTCGCGCAAATATATGTTCTTAAACTAATTTATAAAATGTCAGACCATAATATATTATACTTGCACTTATATATTTAATATCTATATGTCCAAGATTGTTTTAATTACTGACGATGTGCATGATCTTTTAATTTCTGGATTGGAATCACTAGGATTCGAAATCTTGTTTAAACCTGCATTACCGTATGAAAAAGTGAAGGATTATATTCCTTCTATTGATGGTATTATTATCAATAGTAAAGTCATAATGACAAGAGAATTAATGGGGCTTTCGCCCAAAACTAAACAAAGTAAACCACGATTGCAATTTATAGGGCGACTCGGCAGTGGCCTTGATATTATCGACCTTCCAGCTGCAGAAGAAATGGGGATTTCGGTTTTGAGTGCTCCTGGAGGCAATCGAAATGCAGTTGCTGAGCATGCATTGGGAATGCTTTTGGCATTAGCCAATAAATTAGTTTGGGCTGACATTGATGTTCGGAATAAACAATGGAATAGAGAAGCAAGAAGAGGCTTTGAAATTATTAATAAGACGATAGGAATTGTAGGATTCGGTAATAATGGTCGGGCTTTCGCCCAAAAACTTCAAGGGCTTGGTGTTCAGGTGTTAGCTTATGATAAGTACAAATCAGATTATGCAAAAGAAATGCCTTGGGTAAAAGAGTGTAAATCACCTGAGGAAATTCAAAAAGAAGCGGATATTATCAGTCTTCATATTCCTCTCGACGACAAAACTCATCATTTAATCGACGAAAATTATATTTCAAACTGTAAGGATGAAGTCATAATTATAAATACTGCTCGTGGAAAATGCATAAATACTAAGGCTCTTATAAAAGGCTTAAAATCAGGTAAAATACAAGGGGCTTGTATTGATGTGTTTGAGAACGAAAAGACGACTACATTTACTGATATTGAAGCAACTATGAATGAAGAATTATATGATTTTGAACAGGTAATTCTTAGTCCTCACGTGGCTGGTTGGACACATGAATCTAAAGTTAAAATCGCAGATTTATTGTTAAGTAAGATCGCTTATATTAACAAATAATTAGGATTTTCCATTCACATTAGTATATTTGTCAAGTTAAAGACTTGGAACCTATCAAAGTTTCAATTTTTAAAAGGATTTATTTAGACTTGCATTCTATTGGGCGCTATTATGATCAAATTCACTCGAATTTACCAACTCACTATTACTCGGCCTCGTAGATTTTGCTTATTACATTTTAAATAGTTTTTATGACTAAGAAGCTTACACTTTTATTTTTCTTTTTGTGTATTCTTTCAATTTCAGCTTATTCTCAAACTGTACTTCAGGGTAAAGTTTCAGATGCTGGTGAAGGAGTAATAGGGGCAGCTGTATTGTTATTCCAGAACGATGTTCAGGTTAAAGCAATACCGACTGACTTTGACGGGAACTACATATTCACTAACATCGATGCGGGAACGTACGATGTTCAGGTTAGTTCTCTAGGATTAGCAACTCAACGTATTAACGGAGTCGTTGTATCAGATAACAGTACTACTAAGGTAGATATTGTGATGGTGCAAGAAGGCACTGTAATGGACGAGTTAGTAATTACAGAATATCGAGTTCCATTGATTAATTTTGATCAGACATCCTCGGTAAAAACTGTAACAGCAGAATCAATCGCGAATTCGCCATTGAAATCAGTACAAGGATTAGCAGCAACATCTGCAGGTCTTTCTTCAGATTCTGATGGTAATATCTCTGTAAGAGGTATGAGAGCCAATGCAACAAATTATTATGTTGATGGTATTCGTGTAACTGATGTAGGTTTACTACCTGCTGCTGAAATTGAGCAACTTCAGGTAATTACTGGAGGACTTGCTGCAAAATACGGTGATGTAACTGGTGGTGTGATTTCCTTAACTTCAAAAGGTCCTTCTGAACGGTTTTCAGGTGGATTTGAAGCTGAGACTTCCCAATTCCTAGATGCATACGGTTTCAACTTTTTAAATGGTAACATTAGTGGACCACTTGTAAAGAAAAACGGAAAATCAATTATTGGTTTCCGATTCAATGCACAGTATGTAAGTCAACTCGATGATAGACCTTCGGCTGTTGGTGTATACAGAATGCCAAGAGAAATTATTGAAGAGTTAGAAGAGAACCCTACATTTTTAATTGATGGGGTTGCATTTCCTAGAGCTGAACTTCTAAATGAGACAGACTTATCTGCTCCGCTTAAAACTAGACCAAATGAAGATAGATACGATCTAGATTTAAATGGTAAAATTGATGCTAGGCTTAGTGAGAATATAGATATTTCTATTTCAGGTATTTATGGAACAGATAGAAATAGATTTACCCCAACTACTAATAGAGGGGCTAGCCAAGTTGATTTCGGTTTATTAAACTGGACAAACAATCCATATGAATATGGAAACAACTATAGAATTAATGCTAGATGGAGACATAAAATAGGAAAGCAAGGATTGCCAGAAGAGAAAATGGAAGAAGGTTCTGAAACACTTTTGAGAAATGCATCTTATATCCTTCAGTTTGGTATTGAAAATGTAGCAAGATTAAGAGAAGACGTTACTCATGAAGATAACTTTTTCAATTATGGTTTGTATGGAACTCAAGAAGTTACTTCAAGTCCAGTTGCTGGGTTTGTAAACCCAGAAGAATGGATGGGACCTGGTATGATTGAAACTCCATTTGGTTTTGTAGATCATAATACTTTTTCTCAGACATTCGGACAATTTAGCCCATTCCTAGATGAAGCGGGAACTGTCGAAAGTCCTAACCCAGTATTATCTGATTATCAAGCAATCAATGGTCAATTAGTAGGAACTGCAGTTGATGTTTGGGGAACAAGATTCTTCAACAACGTTGGAAGTATATATAATAACTACAGAAAATTTGACAATACTAGAACAATTGTGAATTTCGATGCTCAATTGGATATTCTTCCTAGTGGGTCAATTAACAACAGACATAATATTCAGTTTGGTGGGACGTACGAATTAAGAACAAATAGAAGATGGGAGATGAATCCTAGAGAACTGTGGACAATGGCAAGAGATGCTGCTAATTCTCACTTCGTTGCAGGTGTTGATACAACGACATTCACTGGTGGTGAATTCGCGGGTCAAGTACCTTTTAACAATTTTACATTCCAAGAATATGGAAGATTGATAGAAGAAGATGAAGATAAATTGTTTTACAAAGCCATAAGAGAATCGTTAGGACTTTCCTTGAATGATTATGTTAATGTTGATGGTATAGAAGCAGTAAATAGCGGATTAACATTGGATCAATTTAGTGCAAGTGAATTAATTAATTGGAGAGACTTAGCTCTTGACTATTATGGGTACAACTATAAAGGAGATGTTTCTGATGGAGGTTCGTTTAATGATTTCTTTACTGCTGTTGATGAACAAGGAAGAAGAACTTTTGAAGTAGCACCAATTACACCTGTATATTTAGCAGGGTATATTCAAGATAAATTTTCTTACGAAGATATAATCTTAAGAGTTGGAATTAGAGCTGATTATTTCGATGCAAATACAAGAGTATTGGAAGATCCGTATTCATTATATGCTATAGAAACAGCAGATCAATTTTCAAAAAGAAGAGATATTAGTATCCCATCATCAGTAGACCCAGATGCAAGAGTTTACTTAACAGGAACAGACAAAGAAACGGATGGAATAAAGGCATTTAGATTAGGAGACGAATGGTTTAATCCTGATGGAACAGCAACTGATCCTCAGTTGATTTTCGGAAGTGAGCCAGTAACACCTTCTTTCTTATATTCTGAAGAAGAAAATGATATCCAGAGTAGAACTTTCAATCCGGATCATAGTTTTGTTGATTATGTTCCTTCTTTGAAAATTACGCCAAGAATTTCACTTTCATTCCCTATTTCTGAAGAAGCAGGATTCTTTGCTCATTATGATCAATTAGTACAGCGACCTTCTTCAAATACTGAGTTTACGGCACTTGATTATTACTTTTTTGAAGATATTTCAAGGTTGAATAGAGGTGGAGGACCAGCAAATAATCCAAATCTTCGTCCTGAAACAACAATTGATTATGAGGTAGGATTTCAACAGAAATTGACTAATTCGTCTTCAATTAAGTTGAATGCATATTATAGAGAAAATAGAGATTTAATCCAGACAAGATACTTATTAAATGTACCTGTTGTAAATGATTATTTAACTTTCGATAATATTGATTTTGGAACAGTAAAAGGATTTACAGCAACGTATGATTTGAGAAGAACTGGAAACATAGAATTGAGTGCAAGTTACACTTTACAATATGCTGAGGGTACTGGATCAAATGCTAATTCAGGATTATCTTCAAGAAATGGAGAAGTAAGAGTACTTATTCCTTTATCGTTTGATGAAAGACATAGAATTGTAGGTAACATTGATTACCGTTATGCGTCTGGAGATAAATATAATGGACCTAGAGTTTCAGGAATTGATTTATTAGCTAATACAGGCTTAAATTTCCAAGTTTCTGCAATTTCAGGAAGACCATATACAAGAGCAAGTACTGTAAATACGCCATTTACTTCTTCTGGATTTACAGGAGACATAAACGGAGCAAGATTGCCTTGGAATTTCAATATTGATGCGAGATTGGATCGAAACTTTACGATTAAGACTAATCCAGAAGCGAAAAGAGGACTTAATATAAATGTGTATTTAAGAGTTAGTAACTTATTAGATGCTAAGAATGTAGTTAATGTATATCGTGTAACCGGTTCTGCGGATAACGATGGATATTTAGCTTCACAATTTGGACAAGATGCAATAGCATCAGTAGAATCTAGTGGAAAAGATGTTCAGAGTTTCTTAGCGGCCTATGAATGGGCTTTAATAAGTCCTGGTTTTTATTCTTTGCCAAGAAGAATAAGAGTAGGAGGAATTATTAATTTTTAATCACAAGCAATTAAATAAATAATATTTATAATGAAAAAAATTATTATCATATTTTTTGTTCTATTCACGTATACATCAGCGTTTAGTTATGTAGATAGAGGAGCAAAAGTTAATAAGAAAAATACAACCATAAATACTAGAATGGAATGTGTTGAGGGCACAAATTCTGCTCTTCAAAACATTAATAATGTAAGAGCTACATTATTGTCTTCTGGAGATGTATGGTGGAATTTACAAGAAGGACAATATATTATACCAAATACGCCTCCTGAGATTCAGGATGTATCATCATTATTTGCTGGTTCTGTATGGATCGGAGGATATGAGCCTATTGAAGGTGGTGATGATATCTTAAAGATCGCTGCTACAACGTACAGACCTGGTGGTGACTGGTATCCTGGACCATTAAATGATGAGACAGGAACTTCTGATTCAGATGTTTGTGAAAAGTGGGATAGATTTTTTGAAGTAACAGGAGCAGAGATTGACCTTCATAGAGTTAATTATAACAAGTTTAAACTATCAGGACAAGAATACCCTAAAGATTCTATTCCAGATAATGTAAGGTTTTACCCAGGTTTAGGAAACACTGATTTTCCTATTAAATATGGTTTCCAACTGCCTGATGCAGGTCAAGGATTAGGAGCATTTTATGATCATCCTGATTCTCAATTGGATATTTATGACCCTGAAAATGGAGATTATCCTGTAATTGAAGTAAGAGGATGTTCTGATTTTGGACCACAATATCCAGATCAAATGTTCTTTTGGATTTATAATGATCAAGCAGGTCCTCACTTTGGAACAAACGGTGAAGCAATTCAAATGGAAGTTCAAGTTCAAGCATTTGCATATGAATCGAATGATGAATTGAATGACATGTCTTTCCAGAGATATAAGTTAATTAACAGAGCACAAACAGTAATTAAAGATTGTTACTTCGCTATGTGGGTTGATGGTGATTTGGGTTGTAGTGAAGATGATTATATTGGTTGTGATACAACAAGATCAATGGCGATTCTTTATAACCAAGATGAATTGGATGGAGATAACGGAACGAACTGTTCAACAGGTGCACCTACTTATCAAGGAAATGTACCAATTTTAGGAATCGATTACTTTAGAGGGCCATTAAAGCCTCAGAAATATGATGCTGATAGTAATCTAGTAGATTTAGAAAGTGTTTTTGATGAACCAGAAGCATTTGTAGAGCTTGGAATGTCTTCATTTGTATATACTAATAGACAAGGAGCAGGTGAACACCCTCCAGGAACTTTTGATGCACAAACAGCTTTAGAACATTACAATTTATTGGATGGAAAATGGAGAGATGGATTAGCAATTACAGCAGGTGGATCAGGTTATAATATTGGGTCAACTGATACAGTAAGATATGTATTACCTGGGGAACCAAGTAATGATAACGCTTGGTCAATGTGTAGTGCAGATTTAGGATTTGGAGATAGAAGAACAATACAAGCTTCAGGACCATTCATCTTAAAGCAAGGCGCAATAAATGAGTTAATTATTGGAATAGCATGGGTTCCAGACCAAGTTTACCCATGTCCAGAGTTAGGAGCTTTAAATAAAGCAGATGATTTAGCTCAAGCTTTATTTGATAATTGTTTCCAAACTCTTGATGGTCCCAAAGGTCCAGATGTTGATGTAATTGAATTGGATAGACAAGTAATTTTATTATTAACTAATGATACTTTATTATCTAATAATGCTTTCGAACAATACTCTGAAGTAGATATTTTCGCTACAGATTCAATTGCAAAATCTCTTACTGATGAAGAAAAATCATACGTTTTTGAAGGATATATTATTTATCAATTAATTGATCCTAATTCTTCTTCATCTTTAGATGATATAGAAAGAGCTAGAATTGTAAGACAAGTTGATTTAACCAACAATATTACTACGCTTTATAACTGGACCTCACAAGTAAATCCTTTACCAGGAAATAATGAGTTTGTTTATACTCCAGAAAGAGAAGTAATAGGTGGTGATTTAGGAATCCAACATTCATTTAGTATGACTGAAGATGCATTTAATCAAGGAGATCCTAGATTAATAAATCATAAAGAATATTACTATTTTGTAATTGCTTATGGTTACAATGAATATGCACCTTTTGATCCTAAATCAGAACTTGGACAGGCAAGACCATTTATAAGTGGTCGTCAATCTTTTGGAGTAGTTACTGTAGTACCTAGACCAATTGTATACGATGTTCTAAATAGTTTTTATGGAGACGGACCACAGGTAACTAGATTGTCAGGAGTTGGTAACCAAGGTAAATTCTTAATGTTAGAAGAAGGTATGGCTGAAAAGATACTTTCACAAGATGAAGAATCAAAAGTAGAATATGCTTCTGGATCAGGTCCTCTTGAAGTAAAAGTAGTAAACCCAGTTGACGTTAAAGATGGAAGATTCAGATTAGAGGTTGTTGGAGAATTTGATGATGATAGTGGAAAATTACTTCCAGATGAAGACTCTTATTGGTTATTAACAGATTTAGAAAGTAATGCAACTTTTAAAAGTAGAGGAAGCTTAGAAGAAATTAATGAAAGAATAATAAGAGAATATGGATTTTCATTAACGATCTACAGACAAGAAGATATAAGTGATGCTCCAGAAGAAAATCCTGGTTCAGGTACTTTCGTAGGTTCAACATTTGAGTATGATGACTTTGATGCACCAAATTGGTTAACATTTGTTCCACCAGGAGGATATCAAAATTTACCTCCAATATTCAATCAATACTTTGGATTTGTAGACCCAGCAGATAGAACAGAATTTGATCCAACGGGTGAATTCTCTACAGCGGGAGGAATAAATTTACTTCCTTTAAAATTAGCTGATTTTACATCTCCATTAATTACTCCAGCTCTAAGAAATAATTCAGGGCTTGCAGGTAATATTCAAAGTAATAGACTTGAAATGGGAGATCTAAACAACGTAGATATCGTATTTACGTCAGATAGATCTAAATGGAGTAAATGTATTGTAGTAGAATCTTCTCATAGAGACTTTTATGATGCTGGATATTCTCCACAAGGAGAAGCAGAGCAATTAGTTATGAGAGATCAACCATCTCTAAGATTAGATGCTGATAGTAATGGTAACCCTACTTCTGCTGACGATGGAACACAAGGATTTGGTTATTTCCCTGGATATGCAATTGATGTAGAAACAGGAGAAAGACTTAATATATTTTATGGAGAGAATTCAATTTATAGTAGTGATGATAATGGACTTTCTTCTAATGCAGGTAGAGATATGGCATGGAATCCAGAACCAATTTTGATTCTTCCTACTCCTGAAGGTAGTGCTCCAAGTATTAGAGATGTATATACAGGAGGACAACATACAATTTATGTAACAAGAACAGAGTATGATGGATGTGAATCTTTAGTTAGTTTATTTGATCTTGATGCAACAACATCAGGAAGATTAAAAGGATTAGCTTCTATAACTTGGACTGGAATACCATTACCTGTTGAAGAATTGAATTCTTATGGTGACGGATTAATTCCTAATGATGTAACCATCCGATTAAGAGTTGACAACACATTTGGTAGAGAATTAGAATCTGACGAAGGTAACTTTGATCCTATAGGTGAAAATCCAGTATATGAATTTTCATTAAATGGAAAACAAGCGGTTCCTGTTGATGAATCAAATATCGATGAAGCATTAAGTAATGTTGGGGTAGTACCAAATCCATATTACGCAGCGTCTTCATATGAGATTAGTCAAAATGATGGTCGAGTAAAAATTACTAATGTACCTTCAAAATCTACGATTTCTATTTACTCTTTAGACGGAAGATTTATCACTCAGTTTAAGAGAGATGCACGACGTACTGCTATAAACAGACCAACAGCTGGTGTGAACTTCAGACAAGAAGGTCCGAATGTTGTATGGAACTTAAAAAACAGTGCAGGAATTCCGATTGCAAGTGGTGTTTACATTATACATATACTTGATGAAGAGACTGGTGCACAGAAATCGGTTAAATGGTTCGGAATTAATCGTAAATTCGATCCAAGTGGATTATAATTCTATTAACAATTGAATGAAAATTAAGATGATAAAAAATATATTATTAATATTAGTATTGGTATTTCCTGCGCTTTCTTGGGCGGGAAATCCCGATAGACAAGGTGAGGCAGGAGCTTATGAATTGTTACTTAGCCCTTGGGCTAGAGCAGCAGGCTTCAACCTAATGAATACATCAAGTGTAAGTGGGATAGAAGCGATGAGACTTAATCCAGCAGGATTACATTTTGATGGCAAAACAGAATTTGCAGTTGGGCATATGCGTTTATTTCAGGGTTCTGGAATTAGTATGAACTCTGGAGGGATGGCATTTAAATTGGGCAAGAATGGTACAGTAGGTGTATCTATTGCAGCAATGGACTTCGGTGATATTACTATCAGAACTGAAAATCAACCTGGTGGAACTGGAGGTACATATTCTCCAAATTTTATTCAAGCAGGTGTTGGTTATAGTCATAACTTTAAAGACAAAATATTTGTAGGAATATTGTTCAGAGGGATTTCAGAAACGATTATTGATGTTTCTGCTACAGGAATAGCAATGGATGCAGGAGTACAGTATCGAGGAGGAAAAGATAATAGAGTGCGTCTTGGTATTTCAGTGAGAAATGTAGGTCCTGCAATGACTTATAGAGGAGAGGGATTGTCACAAGAAATTGATTTAACAGTTGCTCAAACAAATGACTTTTTCCTTACAGGATATGTTAGACCTGCAAAGTATGAATTACCGACAATGTTAAATTTAGGTGTATCATATGATTTCTTTTTTGCAGGAGGAAGAGATTATCTAAGAACAATAGCAAACTTCACATCTAATGCATTTTCGAGAGATAACATTGGTGTAGGTGCAGAATATTCATTTAGGAAGGTTTTACAGCTAAGAGCTACCTACAAGTATGCAATTGGTACTGTATTAGATGGTAGAGATGATATCTATACTGGAATTAGTGCTGGATTTTCTACTAGCTTTAAGACAAATAAGAAAAGTGACAATAGATTGGCTATTGATTATGCTTATAGAACAACTCAGCATTTTCAAGGAACGCATAATATTGGAATTCGGTACAATTTGAATTAAACATATTAGCAGCAAAACGTGCTGGCTTTCTGATAAAAACTAAAAGTGGTTTATTGCAAATCTTGCATTAAACCACTTTTAGTTTTTATATCCATTTGATAATCTAATTCTAAAATATATTTTGTCTTTGTTCGTCGCTTCAAACTTATGCATTGCTAAGAATGAAACGAGACACGATTTAAAACTTACGGAAGATTAAAATGGATCATTTATGAACTTAATACTTAAAGAATTGTGTCATTTTATATTGTAATTGGCTAAAATAGTAATTGAAATAAAAATCTAATTTATTAAATTTGTCCTTTGTATTATCCTTAATAATTATTTAAATACAGGATTATGAGTGAAATCTTTTACATGACTCAAGAAAGTTATGATAAATTAAGTGATGACCTAGATTTACTTAAATCAGAAG
>CAYOIL010000106.1:10644-12651 GCA_964403985.1 uncultured Saprospiraceae bacterium | reverse complement strand
TCTAAATAGAAGTACCAATATCTTATACTGAGCGGTCGATTTTGTATTTTTTGATTAGGGTTTTGAATGTATTCATGCACTTCATCATTTATGATTTCTTCAATTTTCTTCAAATCACTAGAATCAAAAGTTCCTAGCTTTACCCAAGTTGCATATTCGCTTGTCAATTTGATTTTTGCTCCTTTAAACATTTCATAACAATCTCCATTTTTAAAGACTTTGTAAGAATGTGAATTTCCTGAATTAGTTTGCGAATACACTTCAAATAGAAGTTCAGCAGAAGGATCTTCTAATCCTTTTTTGTGCAATAATACAGGTGGTTTCTCTTCAGGAGCTTTCATATTTATAGTTTGACTGTTAGTTGAGCATTGAAAAAAGAAGAATACGGACAAAAATAAAACGATGTGTAATTTCATGATGTTTTTGAACATTGTATTTATTATCTAGTTGCCATTCTTATAACGTATGCATCATAAACGTCTTCGTCAACTAGAGGTCTCATTATTGCTCGAGCAGCTAAGATACTACCGAATTGGTCATTTTCATAATAATGATTAGCTAATTCCACTTTATCACCATCCGAACTAACATCCATCATTTCTTGAACTTCACCAACTCTATCCGCATTGTCTAAGTCTAGCTGATTAATTATTACAGTATTTGTACCCACGATAATCCCAAGAACTTCTTTCTTTTCATCTAGAGTTAATTGTGTAAAGTCTTTAGCGAATGCTGCACCTTTATACGCATTGTTAGCTAAGAATGATTGATATCTTCCATTTACAAATCCTCTTTCTATTCCTTGTGCTTCATATTGTTCAATCCACCATCTGATGTTTGTTTGTCCAGCTAAATGATGTGTAGGATCTGAGCCTGCTTCATTTTGAAAATAGTCATATCCTGGTCCTATGTCAAAACAATTCTTAAGATATCCTCCTGCATCATGGACTGCACCATGTAATGCAATTGCACTGCCATCAGCAACTCCCATTACTCGATCATTTCCTCCACCAGCCATTCCACCAGTAGGGCTCATTATTGATCCAAATACTGCATCAATTGCAAAGACATCTCCTACAATTTTTCCGAAAGCTAATTGCGAATTAGTTGCAGTAAACGGCATATTTTCAGCAGTTAAGTTTGGTGCAGGACTATGTGTGTTTTCGTCCCAAACTCCATCAGGATGTTCTTCTTTAAATTTATTGTTTTTGTAATAATTTATTCCTTGTCTACGCTTAGCAATAGCAAAATTATATTGATCTCTAGCTTGATCAATCGTGAGGCCTCTTGCAGTAGCAACTACTCCTAGTGCTTCATTAATTCCAGCTGAATCTGCAGGTTCATAAAGTGCAATCATTGCCTCAGTTAATGATTCTGTACCAGCTCCTTGAAATTCTGCTCCAATTAATTCTACTGCATTTTCTGGATTGATTACAAAATCTTGTACACCATTTTCTGCATCGGGATCTCCGAAAAGATTACCTTGTATGCTGTCACCTGAATGGCTTCTCTGATTCATTATTCCTAATGCCTTTGTTAAGTCATCACCACCCATTTCTTCTTTTAGAATATATCCAAGACCGAAAGTTCTTCGGGTTTGTTCATTCATTGCTTCCAAAGCCTTAAAAACCTTTTTTTCATTAGTTCCTAATCCTTTTGTCGCATCCCATATGTCATTGATCTCTTTAGGAAAGTTAGCCTCTGTCCCATAGGTAATAAGTAGATATGCTTTCCATAAGTCATGACCTCCCATTTCACTTCTAAGATCTTTTAAAGCATACATATCACCTTTCAGTTTTTCACGCATAGGGCATTGACGAATTGCTGCATAAATAGCATCTTCATCGGTACCCATCCTATCAACCTGTTCTTTGATAACATTTTTGATATTAGTATAGCAATCACAACCTGGTCCATCAGATCCTTCTGTGTCAGAAGTTAATTGATACTGGGGAGCTTGAAGTGAAGTCCCACCGTCTGTTGAGGTTTCGTTAGCTACTGATTGTG
>CAYOIL010000106.1:0-10634 GCA_964403985.1 uncultured Saprospiraceae bacterium | reverse complement strand
GTGTTTGCTGAACTGATTGTTGCCGTTGATTGTCTTGTTCGTGCATTGATTGTGGAGGTTAAATTCAACTTTCAAGTTATGTAATATTTTCAGGAAAGTCAATTTTAAATAGAAATGATTATGCAATCTTTTAGCGAATGAAAAATTAAATAAAAAATACATTTCATAATTAAAATATATTACAATCTATACCAAGTTGTTTTTTAATGCTACCAAAACCTGTAATTCAATAAAGTACGAGCTTTCAGCGATTTTCTTTGCATCATTTTCTTTGCAGATCTTCAAAATTTTGGGCGTAAGCCAAGCTTTTTTAGACCATAAATTCAACTATTCCTAAGCTAGTCTTTTTAATTTATTTTATTGATCATCGAACATTATTTATCTAAGTAAAGTAAGAATGGTGAACAAAATAAATAATTATGAATAGCGCAAACGTAAAAGATAGCTTAGAAAAAATAGCAGAAAGATTACAAGATTCAATCGAAGGATATGAAGAAATTGCAGCAGCGACTTCTAAATCACGAATCAAAACAATGGTAGATATTTTTGCTAAGGAAAGAAAAGAAATGAAACAAAAAGTCTTGGCTCACTTGAAAGATTTCGGTTACAATCCAGAAATTAAGTCTTCATTTGCAGGAGATTTGCACAGAGCTTGGATTGATATAAAAGTTAATGGTTGGGGCGATGATTTCGTGTCAATTGTAGATGAGATAGAAAGAGGTTCAAACGTACTTCTAGACGAGTTTCAAATTGTTTTAGACACAGTAAACTTGAATTCCAGTTTATATCTATTTCTCACAAGATTGCAAGAAAAAGTAAACCTAGAACTCAATGAATTATTGAGACTACGAAAAGAAATAGAGCTAGTCACTGTATAATATTATGGCCTTCATGATTCAATTCATGAAGGCTTTTTTACATTTGTCAAAAGTTTTAAAATGAAATATCTTATACTGTTTTTTTTCTGCACATCTTATTTCTTCACGTCTTGTATTAATAGTAATCCAAATTTGAATACTAAAGGAGAAGATTTACTCGAACGTCATTTAACTTATAGCGATACCAAAACACATGAATATCAGGATACGGTCTATATTCCTGTTTATTCTGATATATATAGTGAGGTTAGAACAAAATCAATTTTGCTTACTGCAACGCTAAGTATAAGGTCTACTTCTTTATCTGATACAACTTTTATAAAGACAATTGATTATTATGATACGGAAGGTAAATTAGTGAAATCTTTTTTAGATAGAACCCTGATTCTCGGGCCTATGGAGTCAATCGACTATGTGATTGAACAAGAAGATGATACAGGAGGAACTGGAGCTAATTTCCTTGTCCAATGGGGTGCTAGAAAAGATGTTAAACCAATTTTTCAATGTGTTATGATTGGTACAATAGGACAACATGGACTTGCTTTTACAACAGACGGTATTTCTACTAAAGATTAAAAAATCATGGACTTTTTTACTGATTTGCAGAACCAATTAATATCGTATTACGATACAATTATCGATGTAATACCAAAGCTAGGAATAGCTCTAGTAATTGTGATTTTATACCTAATTGTAATATCCTTTATTAGGAAGCGATTTGTGCGTTTTATGAGGAAAAAAGCAGAAGATGTTTTGTTGGTGGACTTTTTTAATAAAATTCTAAGAAGCATAAATATCATAATTGCAATTTTGTTATTTCTGTATATAATTGGTCTTGCAGGTTTAGCAGGAAGTGCTTTAGGTGGATTGGGAATTAGTGCAGTTGTAGTTGGTTTTGCTTTCAAAGATATTGCTGAAAATTTTCTAGCCGGTGTTATTATGGCCTTTAAAAGACCTTTTAGGGTAGGAGATACAGTGGAATCGGTTGGTATTGTGGGGTCGGTAATTGGGATGAATCTTCGAGAAACGCATTTGAAAACATTCGACGGAAAAGATGTGTACATTCCCAATGGACAAATACTCAAAAATCCATTATACAATTTTACCATTGATGGTTTTATGCGAAGTCAATTCATAATTGGTGTCGATTACGACACAGACTTGCCCTTTGTACGAAAATTAATTGTAGACACTATTGATGATATTGATGGTATCATTAAAGAAGAAAAGCCTCCTCGGACTATTGTCAGTGAATTTGGGACTTCAACAATCAATATCACTGTGCAGTATTGGATCGATACTTTTGATAAAAAACATAGTTCTGTAGAATTGCAATCCAAAGCAATGAATAATGTATTGCGTGCAATAGAAAATAATAATATAAATCTTCCTGGAGATGTATTAGAAATAAAAAATTATAGAAATGGAGCGCTCCAAACAGGGGCTAATTAAAAGTATATATGAAAGTAAGTCAACAGTTTGTTAAGTGTTTAGAGAATGAAAACGTAGAATATGTTTTCGGGGTGCCGGGAGAAGAAAATGAAGATATTATGTTTGCTCTTCAAGAAAGTTCTATAAAATTCATTCCTACAAGACATGAGCAAGGAGCTGCTTTTATGGCTGATATGTGGGGGAGATTAACAGGGAAGGCTGGAGTGTGTCTTGCGACATTAGGTCCAGGGGCTAGATATTTATTTACAGCTGTTGCTGATGCATATTTAGATAAAGCCCCTTTAGTGGCTATTACTGGACAAGGAAGTCATTCTAGAAATCATCACGAAAGTCATCAAATGATTGATGTCGTGGGTATGTTTTCTTCGATTACTAAATGGAATGGTTCGATACAAGATACCTCTACTGTCCGTGAATTTGTACGAAAAGCTTTCAAGATTGCTGAGGCTGAGAAGCCAGGAGCTACTCATATAGAAATTCCTGAAGATATTGCTAAAATGGAAATTGAATTTAAATTTCCTCTGAAAAATACGAAGACAAAACGCCCTTCACCAAACCCCACTTCAATTTTACAAGCAACTTCATTAATAAATGAAGCTTCTAAAATTTTGATTTTGGCAGGAAATGGAGCCATTCGAAATCGAGCAAGCAAAGAATTAGAGGTATTTGCTGATAGACATAACATTCCAGTTGCGACAACATTTATGGGTAAAGGCGCTATATCAGATCGGAAAACTCAGTCTTTAGGTGCTGTTGGACTAGGTTTTAAAGATTATGTAATAGAAGCTTTTCAAAAGGCAGATTTAATTATTACAATTGGTTATGATATAGCGGAGTATAATCCTTCTGCATGGAATGTAGGTAAAGAAAAAAAGATAATCCATATTGATTTCGATCCAGCAGAAGTCTATGACTGTTATATTCCTAGTATTGAAATAGTAGGAGATATCGCATCTAGTATTAAGGAAATAGACAAAAGATTAGAACTTCGACCCATGGATAATTGGTTCAATCCTATACGACAAAGAATTAAAGATTCGATAAATTCATATCACTATACTTCTGCTGATCAAAGGCAATTTAATGTACCACTGGTTCTTTCTGTATTAAGAAAACATTTAGATGATCATAGCTTGCTAATTAGCGATGTAGGTAGTCATAAAATGTGGATTGCCAGAAATTACCCTACGTATTGTCCTAATGGCTGTATTATTTCAAATGGATTAGCGTCTATGGGAATTGCATTGCCTGGCGCAATTTCAGCGAGTTTAGTAAATGAAACAAGGCAGATTGTTGCTTTTATGGGAGATGGAGGTGCATTAATGAATATTCAAGAACTGGAAACAGCAAATAGATTAGGCGTTAATGTGACATACATAGTAGCTAATGATAATAATTATGGTTTAATTGAATGGAAACAAAAAGAGAGCGCTGGGAAAAGTTTTGGGACAGAATTAGGTAATCCTGATTTTGTTAAACTGGCAGAAAGTTTTGGAATAAAGGGCTTTCGCCCAAAAACTGTTGGTGAGCTTTCTGATATAATTGAGCAAGCAATAAATGAAAAAGGCGTTCACCTTATTGAGATCCCTATTTCAACTGAAGTTAATGAAGAATTAACATCTACTTTAGAAGAATATTTTAAGATTTAAAATACATACTAACATTCTCCAATTTCGATTGGATTATACAGAATTAGTTGACAAATGAATTGCTGGATTAAAATAATGAGGTTGTAAAATTCTACATTACTTGGAATATAATTGGAAATAACAATACTAATTAAAATCCTTTAAAATCCCTATAATTTAAATGTGTTTGCACCTTTTAGAAAAGGTCAAAATAATCAAAAAGATAAACCAAGTGAGTATATAAGAGTGATTTAATTTTTGTTTAAAGAGCTAATAATAGGAGATATCTATGTGTAAACTTTTGGCGGAAGCCATAATAAAATGAATAACAATGAAGTATAAAACAATAAATCCAGCAAATGGAGAGGTTATTGATGAATACGAAACATTTTCTGATTCCAAAATCCATGACTTAATAGAAATCGCCCATTCTCAATATCAAAAATGGCGTAAAACTAATTTTGAATTTCGAGCTAAGTTAATGAATAAAGCAGCAGATATACTCGAGTCTGAGAAAGAGAAATATGGCCGAACTATGACTCAAGAAATGGGTAAAACTTTAAAATCCGCCATTGCAGAAGTGGAAAAATGTGCTTGGGTGTGTAGATATTATGCAGAGAATGCTGCTGAATTTTTATCAGATGAATTAGTGGAAACTGAGGCTTCAAAATCGTTAATTGCTTATAGGCCTTTGGGAGTTGTACTTGCAGTTATGCCATGGAATTACCCAATGTGGCAAGTCTTTAGATTTGCTGCTCCTGCACTTATGGCTGGTAACGTAGGCTTATTAAAACATGCTAGTAATGTACCACAATCAGCTCTTTATATACAAGAAGTATTTGAAAAGGCAGGATTTCCAAGCGGTATTTTTACCACTTTATTGATAGAAAGCAAGCAGGTAGAAAACTTATTATCGAACCCAAAAATCACTTCAGCTACTCTTACAGGAAGTGAACCAGCTGGTGCTTCAGTTGCTTCATTTTCAGGTAAAAATATAAAGAAAACGGTACTTGAACTGGGTGGGAGTGATGCATATATAGTTCTTGAGGATGCAGATATAGATCATGCTGCGCAACAATGCGCAGAGTCAAGACTTCTTAACGTAGGACAATCTTGTATAGGCGCAAAAAGATTTATTATTGTAGAAGAGATTTATGATGAATTTTTAGATAAATTTATGGAAGAGATGAAGAGGGCAAGGATGGGAGATCCGATGAAAGACGTGGAATTAGGACCAATGGCTAGAGAAGATTTGAGGGATGAAGTACATGAGCAAGTTACAGAAAGTGTAAAGAAAGGAGCAAAATTAATTCTAGGAGGGAGAATTCCTGATAGGGTAGGTAGCTATTAGCTTATGCTGAGGAAATCTTAGGCCCAGTTGCAAGTGTTATAATTGTAAAAAATGAGGAGGAAGCAATTCGAATTGCGAACGATTCTAAATATGGTTTAGGAAGTTGTGTGTTTACTAAAGATCTAAAACGAGGGGAACGAATTGCTAAAGAACAAATGGAAGCTGGCTCATGTTTTGTAAATCAATTTGTTAAAAGTGACCCGAGATTACCTTTTGGGGGTATTAAATCAAGTGGATATGGTAGAGAACTTTCTTATAATGGTATTCGCGAATTCGTAAATGTGAAAACAGTTTATATTAAATAAAGACCGGATTATAATTTTTCTGATTGATTTTAATGAAATTATTAAACCTTAAGCATTATTAATGGTTTAGATTTTCGATTCAGCTTAATTACTTATCAAATGCATAAGCGCTCATAGTGAAAATTTGCTTACTTTAGGGTTTATAAAGTATTTGAAGTTCTGAACTCAACTAACTTGTCAATATTTTGCAACACCTACTGACAGTTTTATTAACTTTTAAATTTAAAGTATGATAAAGCCATTTATACCCAGCAATGATAATGATCGATTAGAATCATTATACACCTATTATGTCGCTGGCGAAGAAGAAAATGAAGCGTTAAATGAAATTGTTCAACTAACTGCAGAAATTTGTAATGTTCCTATTTCCATGGTAACATTAATAGTTAAACACGAACAAATCCACAAAGCTAAAGTTGGAATTGATGTTACTAAAATAGACAGAAATCATTCTTTTTGTGCACATTCGATACAATCACCTGAGGATTTGTTAATAATAAAAGATGCGAGACAAGATGACCGTTTTAAGAAAAATCCTTTAGTAACTGGAGATCCAAATATTGTATTTTATGCAGGGAAGCCTATAATTAATTCTGAAGGTCATTTTATGGGTTCATTATGTGTAATAGATCGGGAGCCAAGGGAACTAGAGTCGTTTCAACTTAAAGCCATAGAGGGACTTGGTAGACAAGCTAAACGCATATTTGATGATTCTAAATCATTTACTTTACTTAAAGAAAAAGAAAGATTATTGAAAGAAGCTTTATTATTAGATGCCAAAGAAATCACTCAAAAATTGGGTAATCAAATGAGTGCAATAGATAAAACTCTAGCAATACTTTCTACTAACCTACCTACAAAGACGGTTAATTATTATTAATGGCTTTCTGCGATTTCTTTGAATTTTTCAGACTTGTCAGCTACTGATGAACCCATTAAAACAGCAAGTGGAAGGGTTGATTCAAAATGTGCAAGCACGATACGAATTACTGCCATCAGAGGTAAAGAAAGTACAATTCCTCCAATACCCCATATTGTTCCAAAGAAAACTAAGGCAAAAATAGCAAACAATGGATTCAAATCTACCTGATTTCCAACAACTTTTGGCGTGATAATATTTCCTTCTACTTGTTGTATAATAAAATAATATATAGCTACTGCCCCAGGTTGCCATGAATAATCAGCTGTCGCCAAACTATAAACGAATGGAAGAAGACCACCAATTAATGTACCTATGTAAGGTAATACTGCTAATAATCCTGCTAATATTCCCCAAAAAAGTGCATAATCTACACCGATGATGTAAAGGCCTAAACTGTTTAAAATAGCTAAAATCGCAATGACTTTACCTAACCCACCTATATACGCTTGAATGGTGGTTTTTATTTTAGAAATTGTTTCACGGATGTCTGGTCTTGAGCTTTTGTTAAATTGGTGAATAATAAAAGATCTTATACTCTTACTGTAATATAAAAAGAAAAATGAATATAGAATCGCAAGAGCTATTGAGAATAAGGCCTGAGAAGAAGAGACAATACTATTTTGTAAAACATTTAAAGGTCCGTCTAAATAGTCTTGAATATCAGAAGGAGGTATAATTTCTTTTCCTTTTTCTAAAAAAGGTATTAAATCGTAGATTTTATTTGTTGCCTTATTTAAAATATCTTTTGCATTAGTACTTACTGTAGGCAAAGATTCCAAGATATTTGCTAATTGTATAAATACTACATAAGCTATCGTTAGAAAAGGAATCAGAAATATAATATAAGTTGATACGATCGAAAGAAAAGGGAATTTAAACTTTTTTCTTATGCGCTTTTCAATAGGATTTAAAATGATTGCCAATAAAATTCCGTAGGCAATTGGTAGAATGATAGATGAACCTATAATTGCTAACCAACCTACAGCTATTGTTATTATAAGTCCATAAGCTATTGATGGTAATTTTAAGTTTATGAACATAATTTAATATTTGTAGATTGGTTAATTTTTACTTTTATAATAGAGAAAAATTTTTAATTTATACGTATTTAAGTTGTATTATAGCTAGCATTAATTTTATCATAAAGCTATTCTCTTTTGCTTAATAATTGTTACTTACAATTATGCTCTTCTTAATTCAATCAATTCCGATGATTCTTTTAATTTAGTTCTTGCATAATTGATTCTGCTTTTGACTGTACCTACAGGAATATTTAATCTTTCTGCTATTTCATCATATTGAAAACCTTCAAGGTGTAATTGAATCGGTAATCTTGTTTTGTGTGATAATCTATTAATTGAAGCAGAGATTTCGTTCATTCTTAATGTTGCTTCGCCTTCATTTTCAGAAACAAAACTTTTTTCAATCGCAAAGTTCATGTCTTCTACGTGATTAGAAACCAAATTTCGTCTTTTATTCTTATTGTATTTTGTGATAAATACATTTCTTAATATAGTAAAGGCCCAACTCTTAAAACTAGTGCCAGATTTGAAAGTATTTCTTCCTTTGAATGCTTTAAAAGCAGTTTCTTGTACTAAGTCTTGCGCGTCCGCTTGGTTTGAAGTAAATCTTTTAGCGAATGATAATAAAGCTTTTTCATTTTTTTTGTAGTAAACTGTGAATTGTGAATCTGTCATGATAAAAGGTTTTGTTTAAATTAATAACTAAATACATGACAAATATATGCACATATGTTGGATATATGCAAATATTTTGATAAAAAAATGTGCATAAAATACTCAAATAACTATAACTTGCTGAATGTCAATAAAATGTGAAAATAATTTTTTAATTAAAATCGCACAAAATGTTGATTATGTTATGATTTTTTCGATTAGAATCATATTAATGAAGTTGTTTTGCAACAATTTTCTTGTAATTTTAGTCTTATGTTTCTTTCAAAAAGCGAATTTGTGTTATTTCAGCGCATTCTGATTGTTCGTTTATTACGCTTTTTTTCATCATATTATCAATCAGATAAGGATGTTACATTAAATAGTCTCATAATGTTGGTATTTGGCACATGTTAGCCTTGGTGTTTGAAATTATAGCGATTGAAAATAGCTTAAGTACATTGGTATAAAGCAAGGTTCCAATTAAAATAAGATGGTTTAGATTGTTCTTATAAAGAAATGAGTAAACTCATTTCTTTATTTTTGAAACAACTCTGCAATTTATAATATGAAATTTAGGATTATCATATTGTTTTTTGCTTCTAAATATAATATTGCATTTCAATTCTACATATATAATACATAGAGTTTAAAACAATCTTTGATATCTTTTTTCGAAAAGTAGCAATTAGTTATCGGGAATATCCTTTTTAACTTTTTGTCTAATGAGTTAGATTTGAATGTTTTTTTTTTATTAAATGAGAGATACATTCTACTCGTAATTTTTGAATGTGTTTACTAATAGAACATTCTGCTTTATTTAAATTTTACATTCTATTCCCATTATGTTTAAAATTTTAACACTTAGTTTGCAGTATTCCTAGTTTGTCTGATTTATGAATATGATGATTGAAAATCTATTGATTATCATTTGGGAAGACTGTTTGGATTAGTTTCCAATTCACGCTTACTAAAGTCTGTAACAACTCTAAAATGTTTTCCATTGAATTGAAAAGTTCTTTTTCATTTGGAGCTTTTGGAATATCTTTTCTCATGTTATAAAATTCTTGATAACCTTCAAGAATTTTAGTTATTGAATTGGTTTGCCTAGTAAAGTCCTCCATATGTTCCGTAATATAACTTTCTATAGTGTTCTGCGGATTTTCCTCTAGAGGAACAATGTCTGTTGGATTTTCAGACAAAACCTTTTCCAACATATCCTGTGGATTAACCTGAAAATAACTAGCCATCTTAAGAAAATTGATTGAATTTGGTTCTACCATTCCTGATTCATAAGATGCAATATTATTTCTTGAAAGTCCTAATTTATTAGCAAGCTCAGTTTGAGACATACCTCTCATCCTTCTTAGAAACTTCAAATTCATGCCAATTTTAGTAATTGTAGGCGCCATAGGAGATTGTAATTTGTGTCAAAACTAAACAAAAATTGAATGTCATTTATTTATAGTTCGGAAAAAATATTACTTTTGTACAGTAATCGAACTTTTTTTATCCTAAAATAGTACGATTTAGAGACAAAAGAGGATTTATGAGTAATGCAACACCAAAAGGATTAAAAGAACATACAATACTTTCGCACAATATTAGATATCTAAGGAAATCTAAAGGTTTAAGTCAAGAGGATTTGGCTAAAGAACTCGAGATCAAACGAAGTAATATAGCGGCATATGAAAGTAAAAATGTAGAGCCTAGATTAAGTATCATATTGAAGATTGCCAAATATTTTGATATTGATCTTCAAACATTAATTGATGGAAAACTAAATTCATTAGATTACGCAAGAAATAATCAAGAAAATACCTTACTTATCTCATCAGATGGGACATTAGAAATTGATAATACAGAGCAGTTGCAGGAATTTGTTGGAAAGTCAATTAAAATTCGGAAAGTTCTAGAAGGCTTCAAAGCATTTTATGATTTTAAAAAAGAGAACGTCATTGCCGACTTTCCAAATAAAGATAAATTACTTTTTGATATAGATAATTTTCTACAACTTATGGAACACTTATTAACGTATAATGAAACAGTTATAAAAGCTATAAGTAATGCAAGACTTGAACATTCTAAAAGCAGAAGTTAAGTAACAATCAAATTTCTTTATTTATTCAATTGAGCCGATAGTCATGAGTCCAGCTGTTAAATTCTAAAGGTTCATTTCCTTTATTTTCTATTGTGTTAAATACCCTCTTTCTTTTTGTCAGGTTTATTCCTTGTTTAAACAATTTAAAATTTTGGGCGGAAGCCCTATTAAATCTTAGAGACCTTACAAAGCAAAATTTATCGGAAGAAGTATTATAATTGAACGGCATCTATCTATACACCTATAAAATATTTCTAGTTTAAGTACTTTCTCTTCATTAAGCTTCAAACAATCTCTGAAAATTTCACCTATTCATTATTAAAT
>CAYOIL010000105.1:2452-12660 GCA_964403985.1 uncultured Saprospiraceae bacterium | reverse complement strand
AACTGCACCTTTGGCATAAGTAGGATTCGGAGCTTTAAAGCTTAATGCTCCTGCTGCTCCTACATCAAACAATACATATCCAAATCCAGATACTTCTCCATGTATACTAGCATATGCTTGTCCACCAGCATAGAAAAAGAGAACACCTAGGGGATTATCATCACAATAAACAGGTTCATATTGCTGCATCATTAAATCAAATCCTATTTGAAGTTCAAGTATTGCAGTAAAAATCGTATAATCACCACCAACTGTATAACCTAAACTACCTCCAAAAGCGAATCCATTTCCACTGGCTCTTGCTGGTTCTGGAATTGGGTTCCAATTTAATTGACCTGCAATATCAGGGGGTAAAGGAGGAGCTGGAGGAATATTTGTTCCTATATCTAAATAGGCTTCCAAATCAACTTTAAGTAAAAAAAGATCAACCAAAAGAGTTAATCCTTGGCTAGGTGTACCTATGTTAATGAACCAATCTTGTGCTGTTAATTCAGCTTCAATAGATCCGGCATACTTCACTTTTGACTTATCAACTCCTGCATTGGTGAAAATGGTTTGAAAAACAGGAGGTACATCTACGAATTCTAATCCTCCATAAAGTACATCAATTGTTTTATTATTTATTGTAGCTCCTACTCTGACGAATATATGAGATTCACCATAAAAGCCAGGAGGAACATATGGATCTTCTCCAGGAAAAACAAGGTTCAGTTCTGTTACAGCAGATAATCCTTCTACACTTGGTCCTGTCCAAGCAATGGAAGACATGAAGTTTGTTATTCCTTTAAGCCTAATAAAATCAATACCAAAAGAGCTATTAATTTGAATAGTGAATCCAATATTCGCATTAAATACTTCAGGTTTACCTTCTATGCTTAAAACAACATTCATATTAACTCCAAATAACTTTTTATCATTGGGTAGATATTGTGCACCAGATAGACTCATCCCTATCCTATCCATGATATATTGTGTAAATGCATCCGTATCATTGGGATCACCAGGATCATATGCTACATCTTGAATATTTTGAGAAATACTAAGTTGGTTCATGTGATAATAAACTCCTCCTCCAGCTCCTAATAATTTTGTACCTGTGCTAGTAATAGGAATTCCATCACCTAACCGAGCCATCATGTCTATCAAGAAATATCTGTATTCTTCTCCATCCTCATTTTCCGTTGTTCCAAAGAGTGCCATAGCACCAAACCCTAGATTCGCATTTGCTTGAGCTGACCCTTCCGATTCATTGGCTCCAGTTACATATAATTCTACTTTGCCTTGGAAACCTGTTCCCCACACAGGAAACTCTTTGAATAAAATAATCTGACCAAAAAAGTACACAGATTCTAAATCCGCTTCTATTTCTATTAAATTAATATTGACGGTATTCCACTTATATTTTTGTGATTCTGGATCATCATCGATGTAACCTTCAACTGTAAAGGCAGTTGCAGCACTGATCTGAATTCCATCTTTTTGAGCAAAATTAATATTGGCTGCAATTCTAATTAATGGATCTCCATTTAAGGTATCTATAGTCATGGCAGATGCATTATACACTATCCCCATAAATTTTCCACTCGCAAGAGAAAGTCCCCATGTACCTACATTTCGAATGTATTTCTTTTGAGACGAAATTTCTAAATTTTGAAACATGACACTTGGTATAGAGACTTTTTTACCAAAAATCACAGTTTCTTTCATTGAATAAATACCATGTAAATTAGCTGAAATTCCATATCCATCGTCTTCTCTGTATTCTATCTCAATTCTGCTATCAGGATTAATTGTCGCTTCTCCTTTGAATACTTTCATATCGAAAGTTACTGGCGATTCCAATCCGGCGAACATAGAATATTCTCTTTCTACAAAATCGAAGTTTGCTCCATAAGATATAGCCGTATATATTGTGTCAGACTCTGTTTCTTCATCTTTTTCTAAAATGGGAACAACCACCGCTCCTGCAAATTCAAATCCTGAAGCTTGATTCTGTAGTACTTGTACTCCAAGTAAATCAATAGAAAAAGCCCATCCATCCATTTTACCAACATCCATTGGTAACAAGCCTGTAACTTCTACAATTCCGCTAAATCCATTGTGATCAATTACTATACTTTGCCCTGATAAACTTGGAAAACTAGTTGTTGTTTCATTAGCTACTGTATCTAGCCAACGCATACTAATTTCATTAATCTTTAGACCTTTCCATGACTCTTCATCAACAAGAAAACCGTTATCTATGGGATTATAAGGTAAATTAGGAAGAGGAAAGCTGAATAGAGATTTAGTTTCACTAAAATCGAAGACAGCTTGATCAATATTCCATGCTAATCGATCGCATTGTGGAATTACAAAATTATTTAAGGATAACTCAAAAACCATATCCTCTAAATCTGTCATAATCGTTGTAAAATTTCCTTTTACTCTACCTTGCGGATTGATTATATTTTGTTCTGGGATGATTGGCACCAACCATTCCCTTGATAAGATCAAGTCAGCATCTACACCAAATGCTTCAAAACCATCACATCCAAATTGTAAAAAAGTACCTGCTGTGAATTCTTTCAAAACTGGATCATAAACTGCTCTTTTAAATTTTAGCACTGATTTATTCTCCTCTACAGGCACTACCATATCACCTAACAAGCCTACTTTACTTGGGCCACTTAGCCCTCCTTGTTGAGAAAATTTAATGTCAGGAGCATAAAAAACCAAGGGAGTTTTCCAATCTTTTCTTTTCAATTCAACAAATACTTCAATCGCAGTATAAGTTGGATAAATTCTTACAGCATTAATAGCTATAAAAACATCTGTTTCTTCAAAGGTCTGTTTCATTCCTATAGGAAGATCAATTAAAGACGATCCATCAAATTTCTGAACGAATTTTGCTCCTGCTTTTACAGCATTTAGCGAGACTCTTGCTTTATCAATATTTGTTGTCTCTTCTGCTGTAAATGTAGATACAACATCGCCCATATCATCTTGAAAGTCGTATGGATTTTCGCCAGAAGCAAAAAAGGATTCTTTCCTATTCCTTATAATTTCAATAAATTCTCCATTGACTTCTTCGAATAATTGACTAGCCAAATATTCAGCGTCAATAGATGAAAAAATAGAATTTAATTCATCAATGTGAATTTTATTTTTGGGAATCTTATCAGCATATAAATATGAACTGAAAAAGATGAATAGTAGTATGTAAAGTTTTTTGGTCATTGCTTCGTAATTGGTTCTACATACTAATATTTTTCAGTTATAAGTTCATAGGAATCCTTATTCTCAACAATCCATTGTCTTACCTCTACGAGCATTTTATCGGGATTACTGGAAACAATTCCAAATTGATTTACTTCTACTGGAAAGTCCTTTATATACGGAGCAATTCTTTCAATAATAGGATATGCACAACTAAATTTTCCAGGTGTATCTAGGTCTGGATGATTACAAGGTTTGCCCTTTTCTTGAATTTGAGAAAGCAAATGATTGAAGACTTCTTTTCTTCTTGTGTAGACTAATACAGGTACAAGATTATTGGCATAATCATCAGACATTTCTAACTTTTTGAGATTTTTCAACATAAGCTTAAGCTTAGAATCATCTCCTGCTCTTATTAAAGCGTAATTAATGGTTTCTTTTACTTGCTTTGAAATTCTTTTATTTTGGGCGAAAGCCCTTAATTCCTCCTCCATTTTCAAAAACCCACATAGCTCAGTTAATTTATCAACATGCGGAGTGTCCTCCAAAAGAAATGCTTGTAATTTAGATTTATGCTCAGTTGTAAATTCAAAGTAATTGTAGGATTTAAGCTGTTCAATGGTTTTATAAACTTCAATCGCATTAGGAGAATTAAGTTTACTGATATGAGAGTCAATAGAATTTACGGGAATATTGAACTGCGAAACAAATACAGATAAGAAAGATAAGAGAAGAAATATGGTCTTTAAAGATTTCATAAAAATGGGTGTAATGCAAGATAAGTTGTTGCCACTTAAAATGCAAAAAAATGATGAATATATTAAACGTTAAAAGGAACTATGAAAAAAATGAGACGATTAATGTGTGTGAATATTTTACTTTTTTAGATGGTTATTGAGATTGTCTAGAACTTCCCTCAGAAAACGATAATTTTGCTAGCTCAGACAGTTAATAGGCACGGTTACTTGGTTTGTTAATAAATGTTTCAATTGTTTCAATTACTAATTAAATAGACATTATTTTTTATTTTCATTTGTACTTTTCCATTGATGAAAAGTACCAAAAATCTAGTGCCTATTAAAACTCACCAAGCGTTATTACTCTTGCTTTATATTTGGTTGTTTAGTATTTCAGGCATACGTTTTCTTCAGTCCAGGGCTTCCCTCAGAAAACGACAATCTTGCTAGCTCAGACAGTTAATAGGCACGGTTACTTGGTTTATTGATAAATGTTTCAATTGTTTCAATTGCTAATCAAATAGTCATTATATTTTTATGTTCATTTGTACTTTTTCATTGATAAAAAGTACCAAAAATCTAGTGCCTATTAAAACTCACCAAGCGTTCTTACTCTTGCTTTATATTTGGTTGTTTGGTGTTTCAGGCATACGTTTTCTTCAGTCCAGGGCTTCCCTCAGAAAACGACAATCTTGCTAGCTCAGACAGTTAATAGGCACGGTTACTTGGTTTGTTGATAAATGCTTCAATTGTTTCAATTGCTAATTATTAACCATATAAAAAATATACATCCCAATTATTTATAATTTCTATTTTTTATAGTATTTTGTGATATGCTATGAAACCAAAACCATGAAACACCAGCACTTATTTCTTCTACTATTTATTATAGTTTCAGCCATTTTCCGAAGCAATGGGCAGGATTCTAGTACAGATATTCTAAAGGAAGCAAATCGTGTAAAATCAATTGCGACTTCTGATGCCTTTGACTGGGGCGGAAACTTGAGCTTCGACATGCGATTTAACGCTATAAGCGGGATTGATAGAAGAGCAGACCCGTTTGATTTTAGGCTTAACGGCGTAGTGTTTGCTACAATTTACTCTGTAAAAACGGCTTTAAATTTCAATATTGCAGATGGCAAAATAATTCATAGACTCGATAGACCAAACGTAAAACTTCCATCTTATGCTTATTTGGGCATGAGCCCAAGTTATAAATGGGCTAAAGTTCATATTGGTTATCGTAATCTGAGCTTCAGTCCATATACTTTTAATGGTACAAATTTTTATGGAGGTGGGATTGAATTAAGTCCAGGTAATTTCAGAATCAAATCATTTTATGGGAGATTGCAGCGCGCACGACCAGAAATTGCAGACATTCCATCAAGTATAGATCCTACTTATCTAAGAACTGGCTGGGGTGTTCAAACGGGTTACAAAAAGGGAAACGATGAAATCTATCTTATTCTATTCTCAGCAATAGATGATGAGAATTCTATTATTCAGCCAATCGTGAGAGATGATGTAAAACCAATGTCCAATGTAATTTCATCAATAAAAGGGAAAAAAGCGATTTCTTCAAAAATTAGTTTGGACTGGGATTATGCATGGAGTGGGATTACAAGAGATATTGCGTCTCCATTTATAGAAAATAAAGAAGATATATCATTTATCTACGGCTATGGAGGATTGTACAAACCAAGAATTAGTACTGGATTTCACAAAGCATTAAATACAGGAATCAATTTCAGCATTAAAGGCTGGAAATGGGATATAAGACATGAACGTGTTGATCCTGGTTACCAATCCCTTGGCGCACTCTTTTTTAATAATGATTACGAAAATGTAACAGCGGGTTTCAATAAAGCATTTTTTCAAAAGAAGCTCAATATAACGTCTCGTGTGGGGCTTCAAAGGAATAACCTAAGTGGCACTGAAAATAATTCATTAAGAAGAATTGTAGGGCAAGTTAACGCGAACATGAGGATTACGAATAGATGGAACCTCAATATATCATCATCCAACTTTAGCAATACAAATATTCTCAGGGTAAGTCAACTTCCTATTCCAGAAAATGATTCACTTATTCTTACTCAAGTTAATAGAAATTTTCAATTGAACTCTACCTATATAATGGGTAAAGAAAAAAACATGATATGGAATGGTTTTATTAGTCATCAGCAGTTCAACACCATTACCAATGATATCATAGATGTCGACAAAACTGTAAATAATATTTTATTTAATGTCAGCAACACCTACCGATTTAAGAATAAAACAAGCTTAACTAATGCCTTAAATATAAATCAAAACATACAGTCTGTTTTTGGGTTTTCAAGTACCACTTTATCGCATGCATACAGTAAAAGTTTTTTAAAGGACAAGTTAAAAACTTCGTTTCAAGCAGGAAATACTGTTATACTTTCTAATTCCAATTTTTCTAAACATTTATTCTTTTTAGGAACAAATGGAACTTACAAAATAAATGAAAATGTAGATTTAGGGATTTTACTTTCGTTCGTTAACCAAACTAATAATTCAGTTAATGGAAATTCATTCAGAGAATTTAACTGTAGAATGAGGTTTAAGACAAAAATTTAATTAAAAATATTGCTACTAAAAAATTGATAATCAGGGGTAAAATAAATGTCTTTAAAAAAAGTATTGAATTAGTCGTTTAGAATTAAAATAAGGGTTTATATTTGTGCCGCATTTGCAACATCAGGTGTGGAAGATCGCTTAGCTCAGTTGGTAGAGCAACGCCCTTTTAAGGCGTGGGCCCTGGGTTCGAGCCCCAGAGCGATCACTAAGACCCGACGAAAATCTTCGTTGGGTCTTTTCTTTTATATACTCGAATTCGAGCTTACAACTCAATGACTAAACCTTCTTTTGCGATAATAACTTCTCCATTAAAGCTAGTTTTAGCTTCTTCTGCGAAAGGCTCAAGTGCTTTATATCGGCTGCTAAAATGCCCCAATATCAATTTTTGGGCGGAAGCCCCCTCTGCAATAATCCCCGCTTGTTCAGCTGTGGAATGGAAACGTTCAGCCGCTTGTTCTTTATAATGATTCAGATAAGTAGACTCATGATAAATCGCAGTCGTATGTTGCAGAACGTCTGCTAAAGGTTCGTGAAAAATGGTATCTGAGCAGTAGGCGTAAGATGTTAGTGTATCAGGAGAAATAATAATATCCTCATTGGGAATTACTTCACCTGAAGAGGTGACATAATCAGCGCCCGTTAAAATGTTTTTAATAGCACTTACTTCAGGAGAATGCTCGGTAATAAAATCTTTAGAAATTCGAGGTCTTTTAGGCTTTTCAGAAATTTTATATCCGAAACAAGTTATGCGATGATAGAGATGAAAGGCTTCTATTTTCAGTGCATTATTCTCAAAAATGGGATGTAATTCGTCTTTCGCTAGCTCTTCATCTATTTCGACTATTTCAAGTGGGAAAGAGATAAAATGACCTATTCCGCCAAGATTCAGATCAAGGTATTTTCTTATGGGCTTAGGCCCAAAAATCGTTAATTTCTTTTTTCGGCCAGAAAGTTGAAAGCTCGTCACAAGACCGGGTAAGCCAAATACATGATCGCCGTGTAAATGTGTAATTAGAATAACATCAATTTTCGATTTTTTGATTTTATACTGGGACATTCGAAATTGCGAACCTTCTCCGCAATCAATAAGGACATTCATATTTCCTAGAGAAAAAACTTGACCTGAAGGGAATCTATTATGGACAGAAACAGCGGAATTACTACCAAGTACGGTAATGTGAGGTTTATCCATTAGTCAATAAAATCATGTCTTTCTGCCTCTTCGGCAAGTACTAAATCTATTGCTTGATCGACTGTTTCGGTAATATCAAGAATACGTTCAAGCTTAGAAATTTTGATAAGTCTCATGATGATAGGAGAATTGATTTCGGTAAGAACAAAAGAACCGAATCCTCTCCATAGACGATTTGCAGTCAAGATAGCACTTAAACCAGAACTGTCCACGAACTTTACTTTTTCAAAACTAAAGACTATGTTTTTGACACCTTCATTTCTTAAAAAAACAAACTCACTTTTTAAGGAAGGAGCAATTACAGAATTTAAGTTTTCCTCTTCCAGGTGAAAAACTGAATAATTTTCTTTCTTGTCAAGTGAATAATTCATACCTACTTTTTTTAATATAACGAAGTTGTTAGCTTGGTTCTTGCAAATTTGCAACCAAAATACGACATTAGCTTATATTATTCAAGATAAAAGGTTAATAGCCTGTTAATTTGAAATCATATTATGCCAAAATAGCGTTAGTTTTATAAATGTGTATGCCATTATGTTAAAAAAGAAGGAAGATTAGCGACAGAATTGCCGATGTTAAGCTGTGGCACACTTTTTTCATTAATTTAATGTGTTTTCATTTGAAAGGCAGCATATTTAAGCATATTATTGTAGTAGCAGAAAGGGAAAAAGTATGAACAAAAGATTTTCATTTCAAGTAAAAAAAGTGATTTCACTTAGTCGCGAAGAAGCAATTAGGTTAGGTCATGATTATATTGGAACAGAGCATTTATTATTAGGCTTGATAAAAGATGGTGATAATTTAGCTATGCGTGTACTCGAATCGTTTGAAGTAGATGCAAATCAATTAAAATATAAAATAGAGGAATCAACTCCTGAAAGGCGTTTTGATGGGACTTCATTGAACGTAGGTAATATTCCCCTAAACAAACAAGCTGAGAAGGTACTTAAAGTAACTTTATTAGAAGCTAAAGCCTTCAGAAATGAAGAGATAGCTCCTGAGCATCTTATGCTTTCTATATTGAAACATGGTGACAACTTAGCTAGTAAGATTCTTATGAATTTTGATTTAGATTACGATAGTTTTAAATCGGAATTAGAATATGTTTCTCAAGAACTTGATGGTTCTTACTCTGAATTTGTTGACGAAACTCCTTCAGACAGTGATGTACCATTCGAAGAAAATGAGCCAGGTGAATCTTACAGAAAGCCCGGAAATACAAAATCCAGAACTCCAGTTCTTGATAATTTCGGAAGAGATGTATCTAAATTAGCAGAAGAGGGAAAACTTGATCCTATTATAGGAAGAGAGAATGAAATAGAGAGAGTGTCTCAGATATTAAGTAGAAGAAAAAAGAATAATCCAATATTAATTGGTGAGCCTGGTGTAGGTAAAACAGCAATTGTAGAAGGATTGGCTTTGCGAATTATGCAAAGAAAAGTAAGTAGAACACTTTTTGACAAGAGAATTGTAATGCTTGATATGGCTGCATTAGTAGCTGGAACAAAATATAGAGGGCAATTCGAGGAAAGAATGAAAGCTATAATGAATGAGCTTGAAAAATCAAGAGATGTCATTCTATTTATAGATGAAATACATACAATTGTAGGGGCAGGTGGAGCAACAGGTTCACTAGATGCTTCAAACATTTTCAAGCCAGCTCTTGCAAGAGGTGAACTTCAATGTATAGGAGCTTCAACACTTGATGAATATCGTCAACACATAGAAAAGGACGGTGCATTAGACAGAAGATTCCAAAAAGTTATTGTCGACCCACCTTCAGTAGATGAAGCAATTCATATATTACACAATATCAAAGGCAAGTATGAAGAATTTCACAATGTGAACTATTCGGATGAAGCTATAGAATCATGTGTTAAGTTGAGTGAAAGATATATAAGTGATAGATTCTTGCCAGACAAGGCGATTGATATATTAGATGAAGCAGGAGCTAGAACGCACTTAAAGAATATTCATGTGCCAGAGCATATCGAAAGATTCGAAAAAGATATAGAAGAGATTAAAGATTCTAAAAATCAGGCTGTTAAAAACCAACAGTATGAAAGAGCTGCGGACTTAAGAGATAAAGAGTCTAAGCTTATAAGATCTTTAGAAGATGCTAAGTTAAAATGGGAGGAAGAAAGCAAAACAAAAAGATATCCAGTTGATGATGAAAACATATCTGAAGTAGTTGCTATGATGACAGGGATTCCTGTAAAGCGAGTTGCTCAAAGTGAGAGTAATAAGCTTGTAGGAATGAGTAAGGACTTAGAGAAAATGGTCATTGGTCAAAATGAGGCTATTGATAAGATTACGAAAGCGATACAAAGAAATAGAGTTGGATTAAAAGATCCATCTAAGCCAATTGGCTCTTTTATTTTCCTAGGACCGACAGGTGTAGGTAAAACAGAATTAGCAAAAGCATTGGCACGTTATTTATTTGACACAGAGGATACTTTGATACGTATTGACATGAGTGA
>CAYOIL010000105.1:0-2442 GCA_964403985.1 uncultured Saprospiraceae bacterium | reverse complement strand
GTATTAGATGATGGACAATTAACGGATGGAATGGGAAGAAAAGTAGATTTCAAGAATACATTAATTATTATGACTTCGAATATAGGAGTTAGAAAATTAAAAGATTTTGGAACGGGAGTAGGATTTGCAACAAAATCAAGAACGGAAGCATCAGAGAGTGATTCAAGAGCGATAATTCAAAATTCACTTAAGAGAACTTTCTCTCCTGAGTTTTTGAATAGGATTGATGATGTTGTAATTTTCAACAGTCTAAGTCAGGATGATATCTTTAGAATAATCGATATTACATTGAAAGATTTATATGCTAGATTGGAGGAAATGGGATATCATTTAAAACTGAATAAGAAAGCGAAGGAGTTTGTTGCGGAGAAAGGATTTGATCCACAATTTGGAGCAAGGCCTTTGAACAGAGCGATTCAGAAATACATAGAGGATCCACTAGCGGAATATATACTAAACAATAATCCTGCAGATGGGACTGAGTTAGTAGCCGAACTAAATAAAGAAAAAGATGGTTTGGTTATTAAATTAGGGAAAGCGAGTGCATCCGAAGAAAAAGCAAAATAGTATTAAGGCCTTAATGGCACTTAATTTTTACATTACCAACATATATTATTAATTAAATAAAAAGCATTTGGCAAAAAGATTCAAAAGGTACGATAAAAAAGTAGACAACACACCCCAGTTAAGAATAAATGAAAGGATTAGAATTCCTAAAATAAGACTTGTAGGAAACAATTTCGAAGAAATCAGTAAGGTTGCAGGTAAAACCTTGGAACCAGGAGTTGTTGATACAAGAGATGCTAAAAGATGGGCTGATGACCTTGGTCTTGATTTAGTTGAAATTAATCCCAAAGCAGATCCACCTGTTTGTAAGATCATTGACTATCAAAAATTCCTTTACCAAAAGAAGAAAAAGGAAAAGGAGTTAAAAGCGAAAACTAGTAAAACTGTAATCAAAGAAATTAGATTCGGGCCAAACACCGATGAACATGATTTTGATTTCAAACTAAGACATGCTAAGAAATTCCTAGGAGATGGAGCTAAAGTAAAGGCTTATGTATTTTTCAAAGGAAGAACCATAGTATTCAAAGATAGAGGAGAATTACTTCTATTAAAATTCCTTCAAGAATTAGAAGAATTTGGTGCAGCTGAGTCTTTACCGAAGATGGAAGGACGACGTATGATAGTAATGGTGAGTCCTAAGAAAAAGAATAAAAAGTAATTGCATTTGGATCTTTGATCAGAAAGTAAATATTCTAAAACAGCATTTCAACAATACAAGATTAGGAGCTTAGTAATAGGTAATAATATTCCTAGTAAACATTGCTATATTTAGATCGCATGATGTCAATCTAGTATAAGGTAATGTACTCCATATTTCGAAGAAAATTAATTTGGCTTTGAGAATAACCTTATAGTCATTATGAATGTATGATAAGATCATGGATTTAAGTTTGAAATAATCTTTGATTATCACTAGGATAAAGAGGCATTACTTCATTATTCAGATTAAATCAGCTGAAGTGGTGTAAAAATACATGTTTAAGCTTTCCTATATTATTATAATTAATTAATTTTGCGTTCCAATTCACAAAAAAGTGATATTATGCCTAAAATGAAAACGCACTCGAGTGCGAAAAAAAGATTCAAATTAACAGGTTCTGGAAAAGTAAAAAGATTCCAAGCATTTACTTCTCACATGATGAGAAATAAATCAAAGAAGCAAAAGTTAAACCTAAGAGGTTCAACTTTGGTATCTCCAGCTGATGAACCAAGAATTAAAAGATTACTTTGTAAGTAGTTTTATTTTGTAACACGATAAGGCGGTCAAAGAACTTTAAATAGTCCCGTTTATCTCAAAATTTTAAATTATGCCTAGATCAGTTAACGCTGTAGCATCTCGTAGAAGAAGGAAGAAAATTTTAAAAGCAGCAAGAGGATATTTTGGTGCGAGAAGTAATGTGTATACAGTAGCAAAAAATGCTGTTGAGAAAGCACTTCAATATTCTTACAGAGATAGAAGAAACAAAAAAAGAGCTTTCAGAAGATTGTGGATTGCAAGAATTAATGCAGCTGCAAGACAGAATGGATTAACTTATAGTAAATTAATGCATTCATTATCTAAAAGTGATATTAGCTTAAACAGAAAGGTACTTGCAGACTTAGCAATGAATCATCCTGAAGTTTTTACAGCTATTGTAAATAAGGTAAAGTAAAAAGCCTTATTTCTTAAGATTAAAAGCCTTTCCATTATTTGGAGAGGCTTTTTTGGTTTTGGGGTTGGTTGTGATCGTTTTTTCTAGGGAATTTTCTAATTTGAAAATTTCATATTTGAAAGCATCTTCATTTTCTTAATAATTTAGCTTCCTTCCTTAGGGATGACTTGGCCTAATTTATTCTGTTGATCGATACTTGGAACAAAATTAAGGAGATCAATAT
>CAYOIL010000104.1:0-12735 GCA_964403985.1 uncultured Saprospiraceae bacterium | reverse complement strand
GGGAAAAGTAGTTTGGCAAGAGGAAATGCAGAGAGGATGGCTATTAATACTCCTATTCAAGGGACTGCAGCAGACATGATAAAACTTGCGATGATAAGTATTCATGCTAAGATGAAAGCTAAAAATTATCGTTCCAAGATGATCATGCAAGTGCATGATGAATTGGTCTTTGATGTGTACAAACCAGAGCTAGAAGAAATTAAAGAATTAGTAGAAACTGAAATGAAAAATGCTTTACCGGGATTAACTGTTCCTATTAAGATAGGAATGGATGTGGGCGAGAATTGGTTGGAAGCGCATTAAGGGGTGAGGAATGTGTAATGAATAATGGGTAATTAGAAATGCCAGCGTGATTGAGGCAGCTTTCAATTAGTTAGGAGGCCAAAGAAATATGAGCAAATGAAGAATGGGTGATTTTAGTAATTCCAGTGTGTCGAGGGACTATTCACAATGATCTATTGAGTAATGCCAGTGTGGCAGGCTACTTATTTCTTGAAATTTCAACGAAATTCACATATTTAATGTGCTTTAAATCCTCCTTAATTTCATTATTGTTATCTATATAAACAACATAGCCTAATTGATTTATACTGTCCAATTTTTGTACAGAAGGAGTTTCATTATATGCAATAAAGTCTGTATGAAACATAGTCTCTACGGGATATTTAGTATTAAAAATCACAACATCTTTTGTATCAGTTAAACTCTCTAATTTTTTCATTTTGGCTATCCAGGGCTTCGTTCTTTCGTATTTTTCAAAAGGTTTAATTCGCTCTAATGTATATCGAATAGGAAAAGCGATTAAAAGAAACAGGAATAGATACTTAAATCGCTTCAAATTAATATCCCCTTTTAAGATTTTATCAATAAAAATTCCAACAATAATAAATATAGCCGGTGCACAGAAAATAATATAAGCTTGCATTTTGGTTGCAACAATGGAGAAAAAGATATAAGGAATAAAAATCCAAGTCAGTAAAAGTAACCCATTAGTATTAGTCGATTTTCTATTTTTAAATTGCTGATAAACGAACCAGATTAATGGGATGTAAATAATTTCACCAAAAATAATTCGCATTCGATTCCAGTGATAGAAAAAAGGTTTATCATGTTCACCTAGACCTTCAAAAATATGAAGTTTATTATAAAAATATTCCCATTCTGCCTCTACTGGAAAATTATGTTGTACATAAAGTTGCCAAGGAATAACCAAGATAAAAACACAGATTGAAAATGAAATGAAATAATAAAAAAGAGTTTTATTTGACACTTTCTTATACGCATATAAGAACCAAATAGGTAAAACGATTAAGGCAGGTAACCATTTAGTCAATATAGCAGCTGCAGTACAAAGAAAACCAAAAAAATAAAAGAGATTGGATTTTCTTTTTACACCATACAAAAGAAAATAGATAGCTAAACCAATCAAGCTACAAAAGAAGACATCGATATGATCGGTAGCTACTCTCCCTCCGGTAAGTTCTAATATCAATCCATTAATAGAAAATAAAAAGGCCGCAAAAAGACCTACTCTTTTGCTATCGAGTAATGCCCCAATTTTATAGCTTGTGAAAATTCCTATTGTACTTAAAATGATAGAAGGTAAACGTACTGCTATTACATTTTTACCGAATATGAGTAAACTCAATGCTATTGTATAAATAGGAACTGGTTGCTTATGTACCCAAATATGATTCGATGCCCAGTTTTTAAAATCATAGTCTAATAATGGTACCTTATAAAGCATTGGAATAAATGGATCAGCAGTTAAGTTTTTAGCTACTAAGGCATGATATCTTTCATCCCATTCATGTAAAAAAAGATCAAAAGAGACGAAAATTCTTAGAAGTAGGCCAGCAAGAAGGATGAAAAATAGACTCCATTCATATCTTTCTTTTTGCAAAGATCTAAAGGAGAATACAAACAACAGGCTTGATATGATTATAGTACTACTTCCAAATATCAGATTATTCAAATTGGTGTATTTTGGAAAACAAATAAAATACATTCCTCTGAATTTCAACATTAATTAATTCATCCTTTTCCTATAAAGGACAAAAAAAAGCCTTCCATCAATTAAGACGAAAGGCCAATGCTAGTTAGTTGAATAACTAATCTTTATTTTATCCCTTTAATACTGCTGCCATAGTTTTACCTATATCCGCAGGAGATTTTACAACGTGAATACCACAAGAAGCCATAATTCTCATTTTCGCCTCTGCTGTATCATCTTCTCCACCTATTATTGCTCCAGCATGTCCCATTGTTCTTCCTTTAGGAGCTGTTTGTCCGGCAATGAATCCAACAACTGGTTTTTTATTTCCTGTACTTTTAATGTATTCAGAAGCGAGAGCTTCATAGTTTCCCCCTATTTCTCCTATCATCACGATACCGTCAGTTTCAGGATCTTCCATTAACATTTTTACCGCTTCTCTTGTAGGTGTTCCTACGATAGGGTCTCCTCCTATTCCTATTGCCGTCGAAATTCCCAATCCAGCTTTTACAATCTGGTCAGCTGCTTCGTATGTCAATGTTCCTGACTTAGACACAACACCGATTCTTCCTTTCTTGAAAACAAATCCTGGCATAATACCCACCTTTGCTTCTTCAGGAGTAATTACTCCTGGGCAATTTGGTCCTATTAACGTTACATCTTTGTCCTCAATATAAGCCTTAACTTTTACCATATCTTGAACAGCAATACCTTCTGTAATACAGATAATTATCTTTATACCAGCGGCTGCAGCTTCCATAATTGCATCTGGAGCAAAACGCGGAGGAACAAATATAATAGTGGAATTTGCACCTGCTTTATCTACAGCTTCTTGTACTGTATTAAATACTGGCTTACCCAAATGTTCTTGTCCACCTTTCCCTGGAGTTACACCTCCCACAACATTGGTTCCATATTCGATCATTTGACCAGCATGAAAACTACCTTCTTTCCCAGTGAATCCTTGTACAATTATCTTAGAATCTTTATTTACTAATACACTCATAATGACTTATTCTTCTTTTTTTATTACGACTATTTCTTCATTTGGCTTATGCATAAAATAGCGTTCTCGAGCGTATTTTTCTTTATACAAATTTATATGTGTCAACTGCGATCTCGTCTCTTCAATTTTGGCTTTGTAACTCAGTTGATCTTCCTGAAGTTTCTCTACCTTTTGATTTAAGTATCGATGCGTACTCACATTGTATTTATCAAAAAACAATACCCATATAAGAAATGCTACTATTGCAATAGTATACTTATTGATCCACACTTTTGTAGATCTCCATTTTATTTTATTTAGTATCGCTTTGATATCCATCTTTAAAAATTAAACACATTACAAATAATTTACAAGTGTAAGTGATAGATTATTAATTGAATATCAAAGATAAGGCATTTTTCTCGCTTTCAAGAAAATTCCCTGAATTTTATACTTCTTATAATCCGAAGATAGACTTTCCTGGGTAAATTCCCATGTCACCTAACTCTTCTTCTATTCTCAACAATTGATTATACTTCGCTATCCTGTCACTTCTACTTGCTGATCCTGTTTTGATTTGACCTGTATTCAATGCAACCGCTAAATCTGCTATTGTCGTATCTTCTGTCTCTCCAGATCTATGGCTCATTACACTTGTAAATGCATTTCTAGTCGCCATATTAACTGCATCAATTGTTTCAGTCAAACTTCCAATCTGATTTACTTTTATCAAAATTGAATTGGCTGAACTTTCTTCTATACCTCTAGCTAATCTCTTGGTATTAGTAACAAATAAATCATCTCCTACTAATTGTATCTTGTCTCCCATTTTTGCATTCATCGCTTTCCATCCATCCCAGTCATCTTCGTCAAGACCATCTTCTATCGAAATAATAGGATATTTATCAGCCCAGCTTGCCCAGTAATCAACCATCTCTGAACTAGTTAATTTATCACCAGTACTTTTATGGAAATGATATACCTTTTCCTTAGCATCATAAAACTCAGATGCTGCAGCATCCATTCCTATCATAATATCTTCTCCTGGTCTATATCCTGCACTCTCTATTGCTTTTAATACAATTTTTACAGCATCTTCATTGGACTTGATGTTCGGTGCAAAACCACCTTCATCTCCCACATTCGTAGAAAAACCACCATCTTTCAATACTTTCTTCAAGTGATGAAATGTTTCAACACCCATTCTTAAAGCTTCAGAAAAATAATCTGCTCCTACTGGTATAATCATAAATTCTTGAAAATCGATACTGTTGTCAGCATGAGATCCACCATTTAATATATTCATCATTGGCACTGGTAATACGTGTGCATTTACACCTCCGATATATCTATATAATGATTGTCCACTTACTTCTGCTGCGGCTTTTGCTGCTGCTAAAGATACGCCCAAGATTGCATTGGCTCCTAGTTTGGATTTATTTTCAGTACCATCAAGCTCTATCATAGCTTCGTCAATTGCGATCTGATCCATCACATTCATCCCCACTAGATTTTCAGCTATAATTCCGTTAATGTTATCACAAGCAGTAAGAACTCCTTTTCCTAAAAATCTGCCCTTATCTCCATCTCTTAATTCAACTGCTTCATACTTTCCTGTAGATGCTCCACTAGGTACAGCCGCGCGTCCTACATGTCCTGAAGTCGTTAATATTTCCACCTCTACTGTGGGATTTCCTCTAGAATCAAGAATTTCTCTCGAACGAATATCAAGAATACTGCTCATAATTATGATTATTGTTTGTGATTTGAAATATTACTTATGAATTTATCGAAAAGGTATCTAGAATCATGTGGTCCTGGATTTGCTTCTGGGTGATGTTGCACCGAAAAGGTAGGTTGCCCTATGATCTCAATTCCTTCGATCGTATCGTCATTTAAATTTTTATGTGTTACTCGAATCGTATCACTTTTTGCCTCTAAATCTTCTCTACTTACTGCAAAGCCATGATTTTGAGTTGTGATCTCACATTTTCCTGTATCTAAATTTATTACTGGATGATTCGCGCCTCTATGCCCATGATGCATTTTATACGTTGAAACCCCTTGAGCTAAAGATAGAATCTGGTGTCCTAAACAAATCCCAAAAGTCGGTTTTCCTGTCTTTATAATATGCTTCGTCGTTTCAATCGCATAATCCATACTTGAAGGATCTCCAGGTCCATTGGAAAGGAAAAATCCATCGGGATTCCATGCATTAATTGTCTCAAAATCTGTTTTTGCAGGAAATACTTTTAAATAAGCACCTCGCTCTGCAATACAATTTAAAATATTGGTCTTTGTACCAAAATCCAACACTGCAACTTTATATTTTTCTTCTGGATTTCCTAAGTAGTATGCCTCTTCAGTACTCACTTTACTTGCTAATTCCAAGCCATCCATACTAGGTGTTTCCTCAAGAATCTTTTTTAAAGTAGCTAAATCCTCGTGCTCACTGCTTATTACAGCATTCATCGCTCCTTTATCTCGTATTCTTTTTACTATTTCACGTGTATCAATGTCGGAAATACAAACCAGACTTTCTTGTTCGAAGTACTCTTGAATGGATTGATCCGCCAAAGGTCTGTGATAATCAATCGTAAAATTCTTACATATCAAACCGGCAATCTGAACCCCTTTACTTTCTGTATCACCCGCTTTGGTTCCGTAATTCCCAATATGCGCATTGGTAGTAACAAGTATTTGATTGTAATACGAAGGATCTGTGAATACTTCTTGATATCCTGTCATACCAGTGTTAAAACAAATTTCACCGGATGTAGTACTTTTAATTCCGTATGCTTTTCCTTTGTAAACTGTGCCATCTTCTAGAAGTAAAGTGGCAGTATGGGTTCCTATATGACTCACTTTTAATAGTATTTTTTAAAATTCGCACAAATATACTAAACGAAAAGGATTCTTCTTGAATGAATCCGTCCCTATTATTACTTTCTAAACTTTTAAATAAGGCAGTTCCATTTTTAGGTTTTCCGCAATCGTTTGTATTGTTTTTTTCAAATTCTCATTCTCCTTACTTAATGGATTAAATGCTTTATGGTTTCGCATTTTTCTCAATTTATCAACTTTCTTGATTTTCTCCTTCGTTTCCTCCGAGAAATATGCTTCTCCAAATTTTTTCCATATATAATTTATTGCCTCTTCAGAAGGATGAACATTGTCTTCTTTATAAAATCTGTAATCTCTCAAGTCATCAATTACAAGTTCGTAAGAAGGAAAATAAGTTACTTCAGTCTGATGAATTGCAGATATCAGATGTGCCTTGGATACTTGATTTTCTATAAATCCGTCTTTTAAGTGTCGAACTGGAGAAACTGTAAAAATTGTTTTTTTGGCTTCCGCCAAATGAGTAATGCGCTCTATGTCTTTTTGAATTTCACTTATAGAAAGTACTCTTTTTGAGAATAAGTCTTTTGATTGTTTATGGCAATTTGCCACAATTCCGGTTGGCATTTCATATACATTCGCTGTGCCGAGAGTAATCGTTAGAACTGTCGTTTCTTCCCATGTTTTTATAAAAGCTTTTTGGGCTCGAGCCCAAAAATTTAAAAACTCTTCTTTACTTTTCGCTCTAAAATCAAAGTGAAAGTCATAATGACAAACCATTCCATCTCGATTTACAAATCGTTCCTTATCAAGCTCCACTTTAGCCAAAAGCAATTCAAGCATCTTACATATGGAGCTACTATTGAATAAAATTCCAGTGGGATTATTCATCGAACCAAAACCAGAATACTCCAATTTTCGACCTATATTCTCAGCAAAACAAGAACCCAATCCAAGGATATAATCTCCATGTGAAATTGAAAATTCATTTTTTGAAATGTGTAATTCTGTTCGCCAATTCATGTTCCAAAGGTACTTTTATAAAACTTTAACCTCATATTATAAGTCAGAATAATAATTTAACCTAAAAAAATAGCGTATTTTATAACTCATTAAGCTTCCATTACATGAGACTATTACTTTTCATTCTTTTCTTTATCCCTTTCACAGTAGATGCAAGTGATGATTTAAAAGCCCACATAGAAAAACAATTCCCGGGTGCCGTAATCACCAGTTCAGACACAAAATATCACTACAATTATCAATATGAGGTAATTATTCAACAGTGGCTTGACCACGACGACCATTCCAAAGGTACTTTTCCTCAAAGAATAATTCTTTCACATTACTTGAAAAGAGCGCCTATGTTGATGGTTACGGAAGGATATAATGCAGGTCCCAGACATTATGAATTATCAGAGATATTGAAAAGCAATCAACTTATTGTTGAATATAGGTACTTCGGGAAATCGAAACCCTCTCCAGTAAACTATGACTATTTAACGAATGAACAGGCGATGAAAGATCTTCATAGGATCAACAGGGCTTTCAAAAAATTCTATAGAAAAGAATGGATAAGCACAGGGATTTCGAAAGGTGGAACGACTTGTATGTACTATAAGGCAACCTATCCAAGAGATGTAAAAGTTGCTATTCCTTACGTTGCTCCTCTACCGAATGCAAGGGAAGATACGAGAACAGATGCTCTAATTTCAACAGTAGGAGATCCTGATTGTAGAGAAAAATTATTCAATTTTCAGAAGCATGCACTAACTATTCAGGATAGTTTATTGGCTTACGCCCAAAAAGATGCTGAGGAAAACAAATTGACATTTAATAGAATAGAGGGGGTTGAAAAGGCTATAGAATATGCCATTCTAGAATATACATTTTCTTTCTGGCAGATGGGACATGATTGTGCGGACATCCCAAATGATTTATCAGCTAAAGCTACCTATGCCAGCATAAAAACAATGGTAGGAATAGATTTTTATAGCGATGCTGTGATTGCATATTACGAGCCTTCTTTTTATCAATTCATGACACAAAATGGATACTATGGATTCATGCATGAACACTTAGAAGATAAATTAAAACATGTTAAAGTATATGACAATGCAATCTTTGCTCCACGAGATGTTGATTTATCATATGATCCGGCTTATAACGTATGGATCAATGAACGACTAGACAAAAAAGGAAAAAGAATGCTCTTTATTCAAGGAGCAAATGATCCATGGGCTGCCTTGACTTATGTGCCAAAAGATGATAAAAAAGCAAAATTATTTATAAAAGAGGAAGGATCGCACAGAGTAAGAATAAAAGATTTTTCGAAGCAAGAGCAACGAGAGATATACAATACGTTGAGTGCTTGGTTGAAAACGGAAATCTATCCTTTAGAATATACAAAACCTTAGTGTTGCTTGCATAAACAACTAATATTTAATTGTTTATTAAAACTAAAAAGTATTGTGCGTTTAATTAATGTTTATATATTAGCGCTATAATTTAGAATTTTTTATGCAGTATTATCCTACATATTTTAGTTTCTTTTATTTCTGGACTAAGTTCATTGATGGGTAATGTAATGCAATAATCAAAATATACTAAAGCCTATCAATAACATGTTGATAGGCTTTTTTTATGCCTATGAGTAAAGCAAGTAAAAAAATAATTATACAAGGAGTTAAAGGCTCTTTCCACGATATTGCTATGCGTCATTTCTTCGGAGATAATGAGCATATAGAGTTTGTTGTAGCAGATAGTTTTCCGGAATTGTTTGATGATTTCAACAAAGATGAAACGATAGATCATGCCATCATGGCAATAGAGAATACGATAGCTGGGAGTATCATGTATAATTATACTTTATTGAAACAAAATTCCTTTCATATTTCAGGTGAGTTATTTCTACGAATCAAGCATAATCTTATGGCATTGCCGGGGACTAAGCTAGAGGATATATCGGAAGTTCATTCTCACCCTATGGCTTTAGCACAGTGCAAGACTTTTTTAAATAAACACAAGCACTGGCAGAAAATAGAAAGAGAAGATACGGCTTTATGTGCTGCGGAGATTGCATTAAGGAGAAAAAAGAGCTTTGCTGCGGTGGCAAGTGAATTAGCTGCTAAGGAATATGGACTAGAGATAGTTTCTCAAGGAATAGAAACAAATAAGCAGAATTTTACACGCTTCTTAATATTATCAAGAAAAGACAAACCTTCAACTATATCAAAAGGAAGAGAGAAGGCATCGGTTTGTTTTAGTTTAAAACATAAGACAGGATCATTAAATGAATTGTTAGGTATGTTAGCGAAACGGTCATGTAACTTAACTAAAATTCAATCAGCTCCTATCGTGGGTAAAGAATTTCAATATTTCTTTTTTGTTGATTTTATTTTGGAGAAAAACTCCTATAAAGAAGTAGTCGCTGAACTTGAAAAGCAAGTTGAAAGCCTTCAAATTCTTGGACATTATAACGAAGGATCATTTTATGAAAGTTAGAATCGCAGATAGATTACAACAGGTGGAAGAGTATTACTTTTCTAAAAAGTTAAAAGAAATTGCCGCTTTGACTAAGGCTGGTGAGCATATAATTAATTTAGGTATTGGAAAACCAGATCTTGCTCCTGCTGCTACAATAATCAATGCTCTTCGGGAAGAGTCAATGAATCCTGCAGCTCATGGTTATCAGTCTTATAAGGGGACACCTGAGTTAAGAGAAGCGATGTCCTCTTTTTATAAAATGCATTATTCAGTCGATGTAGATCCAGAATCGGAGATACTTCCATTGATGGGTAGCAAAGAAGGTATTATGCACTTAAGTATGGCATTATTAAATCCTGGAGATGAAGTTCTTATTCCTAATCCTGGATATCCAAGTTATGCTGGGGCTACCAAATTAACAGGTGCAATTATTAAAAATTACGATTTAACAGAGTCTAATAATTATCAGATAAATATTAATCAGTTAAATGAATTATACTGTAATAAAACCAAGATACTGTGGTTAAATTACCCTCATATGCCTACAGGTGCACTTGCTGACCAAGAGGTATTACAAGAGCTTATAATTTGGGCGAAAGCCCGAGAAGTATTAATCGCATCTGACTCGCCATATAGTTTTATCTTGAATGATAAACCAAGAAGTATATTGTCACTTGAAGGAGCAAAAGATTGTTGTATTGAATTGAACTCCTTGAGTAAAAGTCATGGAATGAGTGGCTGGAGAGTGGGTATGGCAATCGGCCAAGAAGAGATAATTAACGCGATGTTACGATTCAAATCCAATATGGATTCTGGAATGTTTCGTCCCATACAGATAGCGGCAATAAAAGGAATGGAAATTGATGACAATTGGTATAAAACGAACAATGAGATTTATCGAAAGCGACGTGAGTTGTTGTGGAGAATGTTAGAAAAAATTGATTTTGGGTTTAATCCAAATTCTGCTGGCTTATTTGTATGGTCGAAGATTAGCGAGAAATTCAATGATGGAGAAGAAGCGAGTGACTTTTTTCTTAAAAGATGTAAAGTTTTTGCTCCACCGGGCATGATTTTTGGGACTAATGGTAATCAATATGTACGTTGGTCACTGTGCCAGCCCAAAGAAATTATCGATGATGCATGTCGTCGAATTATAAGTGTAATGAATTTTTAATGATACGAAGAAGAAAAATAGCAATTATAGGGCTTGGGTTAATAGGAGGCTCCTTGGCCAAAAGCTTTAAGAAAGTTCATTATATCAGTGAGATTATAGGAGTAGATTCCAATGAAGAGCACAGAAAAATAGCAATAGAGCTAGGTCTAGTTGATCGATGTTTGCCAATAATAGATGTAATTGATGAAAGTGACATTATTGTACTTGCTACACCTGTTCACACCATAATTACATTGCTTCCAAAGATTCTAGATCAAGTAAAAGATCAAGTTGTTTTTGATGTAGGAAGTACAAAAAGAGAAATAATAGATTCCGTTAAAAATCATTCGAAGAGAGGAAGATTTGTTGCGTGTCATCCTATGAGTGGAACAGAATTTAGTGGACCAAAAGCAGCGGTCGAGGAATTGTTTCACGAAAAGTATAATGTAATTTGCAATAGCGAAGAGAGTGATGCGGATGCAGTAGAAATAGTAAAATCGCTATGTACAGAATTGAAAATGAAACTTTTATATCAGGATGCAACTGAACATGATACTCATGTTGCTTATGTAAGCCATATGTCTCATATAAGTGCTTTTGCACTAGCGCTTACGGTTCTGAATAAAGAAGAAAGTGAAGAGAAAATTTTTGAATTGGCAGGAGGTGGATTTCGATCAAGTGTACGACTTGCTAAAAGTAATCCAGTGACATGGAGTCCTATTTTTGCACAAAATAGAGATGCAGTACTGGATGTTTTGGACGAACATATCACAGTATTGTCTCAATTCAGGACCTTAATAATAAAGAAAGATTGGGAGGCTTTTAGCGACCTCATGATGAAAGCTAACGACATAAAAAGAATATTAAATCACAAGAAATAATCACATGGATATCAAGAAAATGTACGATAAAAGGCCTGTTGTAATTGCTGGGCCATGCAGTGCAGAAACAGAAGAGCAAGTAATGGGAATCGCCCATGAATTAAAAGATCAAGACATCGATTTATTCCGTGCAGGAATATGGAAGCCACGTACTCGCCCCAATAGTTTTGAGGGAGTAGGGTCTGTCGGTTTGAAATGGCTTCGAAGAGTAAAAGAAGAGACTGGGATGAAAACAACTACGGAAGTAGCGAATAAGACCCACGTTGAAGAAGCGCTTTATCATGGCATTGATTGCTTATGGATAGGAGCAAGAACAACTGTAAACCCATTTAGTGTTCAAGAAATTGCGGATGCTTTAAAAGGTGTAGAAATTCCAGTGATGGTTAAAAACCCAATTAATCCAGACTTGAATTTATGGTTAGGTGGTATTGAGCGAATCATGAAAGCTGGAATTACAGATATTGCAGCAATTCATAGAGGCTTTGCAAGCTATGGTGAAAAATATTATCGAAATAAACCGATGTGGCAAATTCCTATCGAATTAAAAAGAAGATTTCCAGAAATGACCATCATATGTGACAACAGTCATATTTGTGGACGAAGAGATATATTAGGAGATGTTGCCCAACAGGCGATGGATCTAAACTATGATGGGATTATGACAGAGGTGCATACAAGTCCAGACGATGCATGGTCTGATGCAGCACAACAGATTACCCCATCCGTCTTTCAAGAACTTGTTAAGAATTTGAATCTAAGAAATGATAAAGCAGATAGGGTTTTAGCGAAAGCTCAACTTGATGGTGTGAGAGCGGAAATTGATATTCTGGATAGTCAATTATTGAAGATTCTTGAGGAACGAATGAAGTTAGTTGATTCTATAGGAAATTATAAAAAGGAGAATAATATTCCTATTCTACAAGCTACACGTTGGAATCAAATCTTGGACAAGTCTATAGAAAAAGGAGCAAAAAAAGGATTAAGTGCTGAATTTATAGGATCAATTTTTAGAGCGGTGCACCAAGAAAGCATCAATCACCAGCAAGAGATAATGAATAAGTAAGAGATTAATTAATAAACGTATTTTAGGACTGAACAATGTCTCCCTCTGGAAGGAGTACGAGGGAGGAATTTTATTTTTCATTGCCTACCTTCGGCTAACACGCAAGGCAAGCATTGCTTCATTGCCTCCATTGCTCATTGTTAATTGCTCCCATTGCTCATTGCTAATTGAATCATTGCCTAACAACCTTCCCTTGATACACTTTACGCTTCGGATTATCATATGGTAAAAACTCTATGAAATAGACTCCGGCCGGCACATTTATTAATTCTATATACTCCTCACTTCCTGATTGCCATTCTTGTTTTCGTAATAGGTTTCCATTAATATCGT
>CAYOIL010000103.1:3315-12783 GCA_964403985.1 uncultured Saprospiraceae bacterium | reverse complement strand
GTAAAATCTTGAGCATAAACAAAAGTTAATCTTCCTTCAACAGTACCATATCCTGTAACGACACCATCGCCAAGATAATTTTCCTTTTCCATTCCAAAGTCTGTAGATCGATGTCGTACTAACATTCCTATTTCTTCCCAGCTTCCTTCATCCACCAATAAACTTATTCTTTCCCTCGCTGTTAATTTGCCTTTTTCATGTTGCTTGGCAATTCTCTTTTCTCCTCCACCAACTTTGGCTAGATTTTCTAATTCATTTAGTCTTTGGAACTTATCAGTCATAGTAATTAATTAAATTCTTTAAGGAATTCCTTCATTCTTCTTAAGGCCTCGATCAACTCTTCTTCAGAGGCAGCATAGCTAAGCCTTATACAATTATCATCACCGAATGCACTTCCTGCTACAGTAGCAACAAAAGCATTCTTCAATAGCTCTATTGCGAAATCTTGTGAATTGTTAATTTGTACTTTCCCATTTGATTTACCAAAAAACGAGCTTACATCTGGAAAAATATAAAAAGCTCCTTGGGGATTATTTGTTTTAATTCCCTCAATATTTTGTAAACCCGAAATCATAATTTGCTTCCTTTTTTCAAAAGCAACTTTCATTTTTTCTGTAGGTCCCATATCACTTGAAATTGCAACAGCTGAGGCTTTTTGCGAAAAAGAAGCAGCTCCCGAAGTAACTTGTGATTGGATTGCTGCACATGCTTTTGCCAACCATGCTGGAGCTCCCATGTATCCTATCCTCCATCCTGTCATGGCGAATCCTTTTGCCATGCCATTAACTGTAGCAACTTGATCTTTCATTATATCAAAACTCCCTATACTTGTATGCTTTTCCCCAAAATTTATATACTCATAAATTTCATCTGATATAACAAATAAATCATGTTTTTCATCTATTACTTTTGCCAATGCATAAAGCTCATCTTTGGTATATACTGAACCAGTGGGGTTACAAGGCGATGAAAATATGATTACTTTCGACTTATCAGTAATTGCATCTTCTAATTGTTTCGGAGTAACCTTAAAGTCATTTTCAATACCTGCTTTCAAACATACTGGTACTCCTCCTACCATTGTTACAATGTCAAAATACGATACCCAATATGGTGTGAAAATGATAACTTCATCTCCTGGATCTACTAGTGCATTCATCAAATTACTAATGCATTGCTTTGCACCGCATGTTACATTAATGTTTTCCTTAGTAAAATCTAAATTGTTATCTCTTTTAAACTTATTGATTATAGCTTCTACAAATTCTGGATGACCAGCAACTGGAGTATAATTAGTATATCCATTATCTAAGGCATCCTTAGCAGCTTGTTTTACATGATCAGGAGTGTCAAAGTCGGGTTGACCCAAAGAAAGACTTATTACATCATGTCCTTGGGAAGCTATTTCTCTTGCCATTTTTGACATTGCAATTGTTGCTGATTCATTAACTAGCTCCAAGCGTTTTGCTAAAAATTTACTATCCATTATTTTAATTTTACTTGTATTCTTTCTCAATATCTGGATTGAGTTTTGTTTTACTGTTTTTTATGTATTGCTCATAGAGCATATTATGATTCTCGTTCCATTGTACGTCTGTGTACAAGCCTAGTTTCTCCTTTTGCCTTAGGCACTCATAAACAGAAATCGCGCAAGCTACAGAAATATTTAAAGATTGGACCATACCATATTGTGGGATATTAAAATTTCCATCTAAATGAGCCAGAAACTCTTCTGACAAGCCTGCATGCTCGTTACCAAAAACTAAAGCAATAGAATCAGCAAAGTCAATATCATATAGGCTAATTGATGTTTCAGACAAATGTGTACCAATTATTCTTTTATACTTTTGGCGCAAAGCCAAAACGCATTCTTCTACGGTTTCAAATATCTTCACTTCTACCCACTTACCACTTCCAGAAGTTATCTTTCTGTGTATAAAATACTTTTCTAGATTAATTCGTGGATCTGTCACAACAGCATAAATTTCGGAAATACCTGCTGCATCGCAACTTCTCATAATTGCTGAAATATTATGAGAATCATGTATATTTTCTAAGACAACAGTTATATCAAATTGCCTTTTACTCACTACATTTTTTAGTCGCAAAATGCGCTGATCAGTTAAATATGATTCCTTACCCATTATTTAACAATAGAAAATTCATTCTCAAAAAATTGAATAATTCTCAAATTCTCATTTTCAAAATAATCAAGCTCTTTCTTTTCAACATCCCCATCCATTACACTCTGAATATTGAATTTTGTAGATAAATATTCTCGATCATCTTTATCTAAATTATCAATAAATCCACCTCCATATTTATCTAACATTCTGCCTAGCCATAACATATTGTCATATCCTTCATAGGCATCATCAAGAGGATAATCATTGTATTCTCTAAAGAATGTAGCCGCAAAATTCCTTGCTTCTGGAGAAGATTTCTTTGTATATCTCGACATTGCAATCCTTATGTTTAAGTTCGTATAGTAGTCATACGTGATCTTATCCATACTATACAAAACAGGCATTCCATATACATAAACTTCTTGACCTAGTCGTTCTACATTCATTCTTCTTATTAAATCGTAAATGTAGTTCGCTTCTCGCATTGAAAAATTAGGAATAATAAAAATGATAGGCTTATTTGTTTTAAGATTTTCCTTTCTATTTTCAATCAATGATCGGAAAATTCCATACTCAGCTGATAAACTATCAATATCTATCACGAACTCATTAAGCACTTCTTTTTCTCCAGTAACATTAAATGCTTCTTCTTGAAAATATTTAAATCTAGATGGGTCTTTAGAACCATTACGACCAACAAGATAAATGTCTTCTGCATCAAAATGGCTAAGCGCATGAGAAGCTAATGCGTGATAATGATCTATCAAAAAAGGAGTCAATTGCACATAATACTCATTCTTATCAGCAACACTTTGAGAAGAGTACCAAGGTGAAATCACTGGTATTGAATTTTCTTTTCCAAAATTCGCTAATTCAATGAGTATATCCTTTTTCAATGAACCCAATATAACATCTGTAGTATTATCAACATTATTATTTAATATCGATTTCACTTTCGTTAAATCTTGTTTACTGTCATATACACTTAGGTTTAATTTTATATCTTCCTTTTCCAATTGCTCAATAGCAATTTTCATTCCTGCATAGTATTGTAAATATTTTAAGTTTCTTATATCTGACGGGTATTCAGCACCATAGTTGATTCTTGAACTTTCGAACGGCATAAAAGAAGTGACATTATAACTATCTTTTTTCTCTTTTGGACGCTTTACTTCTTTTTCTATAATTTCTTCATCAACATTATTGATCGGTGGAAAATCCTTTTCAGGAACTTGTGTCCATTCTACAGTATCAACTTTTACTTCATTTCTTGAATCTTTATTTCCTGAATTAGACGAATCTGATGATCCACTCGAAGAAAAAATTCCGCAAGAAGAAAATAAAAATAGAATTAGAAGAAAAGCTAATACTTTATTCCCATTCGATTGTAGCTGGCGGTTTTGTACTAATATCATAAACTACTCTGTTTATTCCTTTTACGTTATTTATTATTTCACTAGAAATTTTTGCTAATAATTCATGTGGCAATGGACTCCATTCAGCCGTCATACCATCTACTGAGTTTACCGCTCTTAAAGCTATTGTAAACTCATACGTTCTTTCATCTCCCATTACTCCAACGGATTGAACTGGAAGTAATATTGCTCCAGCTTGCCACACTTTATCATACCATCCGCTACTCTTTAAATTTGCTATGTAGATAGCGTCAGCCTCTTGGCATAGTTTTACCTTATCTTCACTTATAGGGCCTAATATCCTTATCGCAAGTCCTGGGCCAGGAAAAGGATGTCTATTAATCAAGTTTTTATCTAATCCTATTTCAGCTCCTACTTTTCTTACTTCATCCTTAAAGAGCATTCTTAATGGCTCTACAATTTCTAAATCTAGCTTATCAGGCAAGCCTCCTACATTATGATGAGACTTTATTGTAACAGAAGGTCCATGTACACTAACCGATTCAATCACATCAGGATAAATAGTTCCTTGAGCTAGCCACTTTGCTCCATCAATTAATTTAGATTCTTTTGTAAAAACTTCAATAAATACTCTTCCTATTATCTTTCGCTTTTGCTCTGGATCACCCACCCCTTCTAACTCTGAAAGAAATTCTTTACTTACGTCAACTCCCTTTACATTAAGACCTTTATCCTTATACGACTCGAGAACTTCTGAAAATTCATCTTTTCTTAGCAGTCCATTATTCAGAAAAATACAATTTAAATTCGGACCTATCGCCTTGTGCAATAAAAAAGCAGCAACACTACTATCTACTCCACCACTTAATCCCAAGATTACTTTATCATCACCCAGTTGAGATTTAAGTTTATCTACTGTATCTTCAACAAACTGGGCTGGTGTCCACTTTTGTTTTAATCCACTTATTCTTCTTATAAAATTTTCTAGAATATCTTTTCCTTCCGAACTATGATAAACTTCAGGATGAAATTGTATTGCATAAACAGGTTGTTGGTAAACTCCATCCTTAGCTTTGTAAGCCGCTACTGGAATACTATCTGTTTTAGCTATTATTTCAAACCCCTCTGGAACTTCATAGATTGAATCACCATGAGACATCCAAATTTGCGATCTTGTAGAAATACCTGAAAAGAATACATCTTCTTTTATTACGTCTAATGATGCTTTACCGTATTCTCTTTTTGAACTTCTTTCTACAATCCCTCCACAATAATTAGCTATGTATTGTGCACCATAACATATCCCTAAAACTGGAACTTTACCGAGTAATTCATCTAAATCTACTTGTAAAGCATTATCTTCTTTTACTGAAAAAGGTGATCCTGACAATATTACTGCTTTTACATCATCAGTAATTTTTGGAATTTTGTTATAAGGTAGTATTTCACAATATACTTCTATTTCTCGTACTCTTCTCGCTATTAATTGAGTATATTGAGAGCCAAAGTCAAGTATTACAATTTTTTCTTTCATCACTGATTTCTAAGTGACAAAAGTAATATAATTGACTTAGCTTTCGGCATACATATATGAAAATATTAATCTATTTCTTAGATATGATTTTCACATGAAAAATAGTCACAATATTTACCTTTCTTTTTGGGCTTAAAGCCCAAAAATTAATAACTAAAAAGTTCAATTTTTACTGCTATTATCCATTATCTAACATATCTACAAAATCAATAGACACATTACCTTCATTTGCACTACTATATGGGCGAATCCCAGTGTCAATTTTGTCTGAAGGTATTCCATAGGTTTCCAAAAGATCTTTGCAAGCTTTCATCCTATTTTGTGCTAGTTTTTTATTCGTATCATCTCCAGCAGTCACGAAAGATCTTATTTGTATCAATTTTTCAGGAGACGAAGCATGTTTCTTACTTACATCCTTTAATTGATTTATCAATGTAGGGGTTAATCTCGCTGTAAAGCCCTGAAATTTTAGACTATTGGTCTGAAATTCTGACTCTGCATGATCACCTCTAGTAATTACAGGCGCTTTAGTAGTTTCAGCATCTTTCCTGATAATTGTAGTTTTGATCAATGGAGAAGTTTTATCACTTGAATTAGAATCTACATTTTTCTTAATTGCTACAGCTTTTTCATTCACTTTCTCTTCCGAATCAATTACTACTGCATCTCCTACAACGGTAGTATTTAATGGACTTAAGTATTCAGCAATTTCAAACTGTGCTTTTGTATAAGGTCCTAATGCAATAGGAAGAGGTGTATTTTCATTAATTCCATCTTTATACAATTCTGGAGCTGTTCTTACAAACTCGATAATTTCACCCTCTATGGTCATATTAACTAAGTAAGGATAGTTTTTATATAAAACATAATCTTGAATTATATTTTCTTGACCATATGCTAAATTAGCAACGAAAGAAACTAGCAAAATCAAACTTGGAATTTTCAGCATTTTAAATACTTTTGATATGTTCTGCATATTAATTTATTGAGTTATAATTTCTACAAGTATATTGATAAAAAAGTTCGCTATCAAGTTTGCGAAACAAATTTATTATCTGTAGAACGTATAGAATAGTGAAAATATGATATATCTAGTCTAATAAACCTCTTCCTTGTTTGGAGACCTTATCTTCAGACTGAAGTTTTTTAAGGATTTTATCTAGAATTCCGTTTACAAATTCTTTGGACTTTGGAGTAGAATACATTTTGGAAATTTCAACGTATTCATTTAATGTTACTTTGACTGGAATTGTTTCAAAATTCAAAAACTCAATTATGGCCATTTTTATGAGGATCATATCGATTATTGCTAACCTTTCATGATCCCAATTTTCCAATATTGGCTTTATGATGTCAAGAAGTTCATCATCTTCTTCAAATGTCATTCCCAAAAGTTCCTTTCCGAAATCTTCAACAATTTGCATGTCTGGTTTGTGTCTATCAAAAAGACTATCAGAAGAAGTATCCGATTTTAAAACCTTTTTCATTGTTCCTACAACAACACTTTTATCATCTATCCAACTAATATAATTTTCCTCCATTACGTCATTGAAGAATTCATTTTTCCGGCAAAATCTAAAGAATTCAAGAAGAATATCAAGATGGGCTTCATCCGTTTTTTCTCCTTTAATATAATTTTGGTAGCTCTCTTCTTTTAAGAATTCTGAGTAAATATTTTTTGCAAAATCATGACTTATCTTATTCTGTAATAAGAGTTTATCAATTTTATTCTTAAAATAAGAATTAGTTTCTACACCCTGGATTATTGAATTTTCATATAAAGATGGCGTAAATGACTTATCTAATTCAGTAGGTAAGTATTTTGATTTTCTATTTTCTGCATCTTCTAGGGAAATACGCGTTACTTTTACAAGTGCATAAATACAGAGGTAAAAAAGATCTGTTGTATCTTTTACCGATTTATCGTAAGCTGATTTTGCCATTCTTACATTGAGCGTTTCATCTCTTGAAACAGCATACAATACTTTCATGACTTTAATCCTAATTCCGCGTCTACTCAGCATGATGATTTTGTAACTTAGTTGTTACAAAGAAAAAGAATCTAATGGATATATTATAAATTTATTTAATTTATTTAGAAATCTCTTGAAAACTTGGTAACTTTCTAATGTGATATTTATTCTCGATTTTCGCTCCATCCATAAGCATTACACCCGGATTTGATCGTATAATTGTCTTTAATAGAATGTCGTCACCAGTAAATACTTTTGCATTTATTCCAGTATCATTTATGAAATCTTGTGCTTCTTTACCTGATACTCCTGCGGTCAAAAAGAAGATTTTATAACCTGCTTTTTCCGCATTTTTTGTAAATTCTTGTAATTTACCTTCATATAAAGACATATATTCTTTCTTAGCTACGAAATCCACAACTTCAACTTCATTAGATACAAATTTCTGCATCTCCTGTTCACTTTCTTCATCTTTCACAGTAATAGTGTCTACAATTGTTTTCATTGTTTTAGTCGAATTTCCTTTTAACTTTTGAGCGATTATATAAATGCTTTTACCTTCATTCTCAAGTAATTCATACGTTGCTTCAAAACCATCGGTATCGTTCAAATCAAATTCGCTAATCTTGGACGGAGTAAGTGTAGGTTCTGTTCTAATTTGATCTACCATGTCCCATTCATCAGTATACTTGAAATAGTCAGCAACCGAAACTTCTAATTTTTTGTTATTATCTTGTTTATTTTGCATTAAATATCCAGTTACTTGAACTTCAGCCTGAGCATCTTCTTCTATTTGCTTTTGCTTTTGAATATCTACACCTTCCTTGAAGGGTCTGAAATCTGCATGAGGGATATCCCATATATAATTGCTAAAACAATAGACAGTCACTAAGATTGTTGATATAATAGTAGTCCACAATCCAGCCTTTGAACTAACTAAAGTATGCATTTTCTTCCTAAATAATATAAATAGCAATCCAGGGATTAGTAAGAAAAGATCCTTCATAAAAGAAGTAAAGGGTTCTAGTTTTAAAAAGTCGCCGAAACAACCACAGTCGGTTACTTTCATGTTAGATGCCTTGTAATCACCCCAGCTTGAGAAATTGAAAAAAGTACCATCTCCTGGTACATATCCTGTGAGATATGTAAATCCTGTAAGAAAAGTAAATAATAGGATCAATAAGAAAAAAGCCCACGTTGCAAACTTTTTGTAAATTCCCAATAAGATCATTAATCCCAGTACAATTTCAAAGACTATCATTACTACAGAAAAACTTACACTGTATGAATTCAAAACTGGAAACAAAGGTGCCAAAAAAGACATCCAGCTGGTCTCAAAAGCTGTTTCGAATTCTGCAAAATATTGATCCATTTTATAAGCAGTCCCTAAAGGATCTACGGCTTTCACAGCCCCTGAAAATAAAAACAACATCCCTACATAAGCCTGTATAAAAGCCATCCATAAGTGCTTTGGCTTCTTAATAAGATATGCCCCTACTGTAAATATAATTGCAGCAATTCCTACTCCTATTAATAATCCTGGTAATGTGATTGACATGTTTTACTTTTTAATTATTCAATTTTATTAAACAGAACATCGCATAATTTATGATGTCCATATAATTTCCATCTAGCCCTTCTGATACTATGGTTTTTCCTCGATTATCTTCGATTTGCTTGATTCGCATAAGCTTCATAAGAATAAGATCATTCATAGAACTTACTCTCATATCTCTCCATGCCTCGCCATAATCATGATTTTTCTTTAACATCAATTCTCTTACAACTTCTATATATTTATCGTATGATGCAGTAGCTGTATCATATGTCCATTCTGTTTCTTGCAAAGAACTTAATGGATTATCCAGCTGTATTAACGCCATGATACCATAATTTACAATTCCTTGAAATGCATCTTCAATAGGCTCATCAACTTTAGAGACTTGCTTCTCATCTATGCTTCTTATCCTTGCTGCTTTTATAAAGATTTGATCTGTTAATGAAGATGGTCGCAAAATTCTCCAACTCGTGCCGTAATCCTTTGTTTTATTTAAAAACATGCAGCGACATTTATCAAGTTCTTTATTATATTGTTCAAGAGTAAGACCCACTAGCTTAATTTTTGTGCGAATATAAATATATTAGTCGTAATGGTAATATCCTTTTCATATAGGTAGCTATCGTTTATTTTACTTTGGGTTAAACCCCAAAAATTAATGTTAGTGCAAAGTAAAAGGTAAAGAATTATAATACTTGTTAATAGGGCGTTAACGGTAAAATATTTGAAAAATAATTATTCCGTTTATTAACCATATATTCGCGACTTATGCCATTATTAATTGTACTTATAGCGATAAATGTCTTGTTGTTAATCATCTTTAGGTTGTTCAAAACCTTTAAGATTGATACTTTCCAAGCGATTGTTTTCAATTACATAACTTGTGTAATTGTAGGTTCTA
>CAYOIL010000103.1:579-3305 GCA_964403985.1 uncultured Saprospiraceae bacterium | reverse complement strand
TTCTATAACTTTGGGCAAATTCCCTATCACAGCAGGATCTGTTGATGAGCCATGGTTCCCCTACTCGATTTTACTCGGTATTTTATTCATTGTAGGATTTAATATTCTTGCGCAAACAGTTCAAAAAATAGGAGTTACACTCGCTAGTGTGGGGCAAAAAATGTCTCTTATCATGACAGTTAGTTTTACTTTATGGTATTTCTCAGAGACTGTTAATACGATGAAAATATTAGGCTTTCTGGCAGCTTTCGCCTCTATTATACTTGTAAACCTCCCTTCAAAAAAATCTTCAGAAGTAAATAACAACATTCAGTCTTATTGGTATTTATTTATTTTAACCTTGCTTTTCTCAGGTCTTATTGAAATTCTATTATTCTATGTAGAAGCTAAAGATTATAGTAACAATGCTGACATTGGTTTTATTGTTTCGTTATTTGGGATGGCAGCCATCATTGGTTCTATAATTATGATAACTGGCTTAATAACTCAGCGATTATCGTTTTCATTTAAGAATGTTTTGGCTGGCATTTGCCTCGGAATTCCTAATTTCTTTACGATTTATTTATTATTAGTTCTTATCAATAAAGGATACGAAGGAAGTCAAATATTTCCCATATTAAACGTTTCAATAATTTTAGGAGCTGCTGCAGTGGGGCTTATTGGATTTAAAGAAAAGCTACACAGAATACAATGGGTTGGCTTTTTATTAGGTGTTGTTTGTATAGTTTTAATTGTTCAATCATGAAAGAAGACGAATACATCATATTATCGGCTGAAGGCCATGGTGACTATAGAGAAAAAGGTAGTAAATTTTTAGGTTACTCTTATATTTTAGACTCTACTGACGCTCTTGATGACATCATCAGTAAATTAAAAAAATTACACCCAAAGGCGAGACATTGGTGCTATGCTTATAGGCTTTCGCCTAATAGTGATCAGCATAGAGCAAATGATGATGGAGAACCAAGAGGAACGGCAGGATTAACTATTTACAATCAAATTTTAGCCAAAAATTGCTTTAATGTTTTAGTTGTTGTTGTCAGGTATTTTGGAGGGACTAAACTGGGAGCATCAGGATTAATTCGTGCATATAAAGCAGGAGCAGAAGATGCATTGAATAATTCAACTTTCAAAACCGTATACGACTCCATTTCTTGTTTAGTCCAATACGATTACAAACACAGTGGAACTTTGATGGACATTATTAAATCTTTGGGAATAGAAATAGTCAATCATGAATATGGATTGAAACCCCAAATGACTATTCAATTAAGAGAAAGTAAGGCCGAAGAACTAATTAAAAAGATAAAATCAATCATGCTTGGCCGTCCAATAGAAGATATAAAGGATGATACAATTGTTGATGATATGAGTTTCGAATTTTAAATTTACAGTTATGAAACATTATGCTGTTACAGGAAATATTGGTTCTGGAAAATCCACTGTTTGTTCAATCTTTGAGATTTTGGATGTTCCAGTATATTATAGCGATATAAGAGCAAAGCAACTAATGCTTGAGAATGAAAATGTGCGAGGAGAATTGAAAATATTACTAGGTGAAGATGTTTATTTACCTGATGGAGAGTTAAATAGAAAATGGATGGCTCATAAAATATTCAATTCACCTGTATTATTGAAAGGTGTGAATGATATTGTACATCCGGCGGTGCGAAAAGATTATTTTAAATGGCGTGAAAATCAAGATTCAAATTATACATTGCAAGAATCAGCATTAACTTTTGAGATAGGAGCTGAGAAGCATATGGATGGTGTAATTTTAGTTTATGCCCCGGAAGAATTGTTGATTTATAGAACGATGCAACGATCACAAACAAGTGAAGAAGAGGTCCGATCAAGACTTGAAAAACAGATGTCTCAAGAATTAAAGAAAGACAAAGCAAATTATATTATTAATAATGGTTTGGGCGAAAGCCTAATCAAGCAAATCGTAGATTTAGATATTCTTCTCAATAAGAGTTAAAAAACACAATCCCTGCCTTATCCTCACCTTAGACCTTTGCCTTTTCAAGCTCAATCGCAGGAGGTAAGGTATTTTCTATTCGCTTTTCATCGCCTAGCGCTCCCCTACTTTTCTTTTTTGGCCTTGAGCCTCTTTTAACCATTTTACGCACTCGTCACAATACTAAACTTGATTATAATAAAGTGAAAATAGACACATATTTCAATTGAAAAAATGAAATTATATTTAGTACTTTTGGTCAAAAATAAATCATATGGAAAAGGTCATGTCCTCAGAGGAATTAATGAAAATAGAAGATAAGTATGGAGCACATAATTATCATCCATTACCAGCTGTGCTTGCAAAAGGTGAAGGAGTATATGTATGGGATGTAGAGGGTAAAAAGTATTTTGATTTTTTATCGGCATATAGTGCAGTTAATCAAGGACACTGTCATCCAAGAATTATTAATGCGTTGAAGGAACAATCAGAAACCTTGACTTTAACTTCTCGAGCATTTTACAATGACAAGCTTGGTCCATATGAAAAGTACATGAGTGAATATTTTCAATACGATAAGGTACTTCCTATAAACTCAGGTGTTGAGGCAGTAGAGACGGCTTTGAAACTTTGCAGAAAATGGGCTTATGAAAAGAAAGGAATCCCAAGTAATAAAGCAAAAATTCTATTTGCATCTGGTAACTTTCATGGAAGGACATTAGCAGTTATTTCGGCATCAACTGACCCTTCGAGTACAACTGGTTTT
>CAYOIL010000103.1:0-569 GCA_964403985.1 uncultured Saprospiraceae bacterium | reverse complement strand
TACCATATAATGATTTGGAATTATTGGAAGAGGCATTGAGTCAAGAGAATGTTGCTGGCTTTATAGTAGAGCCGATTCAAGGTGAGGCAGGAGTTTTTGTGCCAGATGAAGGCTATTTAAAGAAAGCTGCTGACTTGTGTAAGAAAAACAATGTGTTGTTTATAGCTGATGAAGTACAAACAGGAATAGCGAGAACGGGTAGGTTATTAGCAACATGTGGAAATTGTACGTGTGAAAAATCTTGTGGTCATCAACCAGAAGTAAAGCCAGACATATTGATACTAGGTAAAGCATTGTCAGGAGGAGTATTTCCAGTGTCTGCTGTTCTAGCAAATGATGACATTATGTTGTGTATTAAGCCAGGCGAGCATGGATCTACATTCGGAGGAAATCCATTAGCTTGTGCTGTTGCTATTGCAGCATTAGATGTTATAAAAGATGAAGACCTCGCTGAAAATGCAATGGAGTTAGGAAAAGTTTTCCGAAATAGAATGCAACAATTGGCAGATAAAAGTGATTTGGTTACTCTAGTAAGAGGAAAAGGCTTATTAAATGCCATTGTTATCAAT
>CAYOIL010000102.1:0-12936 GCA_964403985.1 uncultured Saprospiraceae bacterium | reverse complement strand
CTCCTGCAGCATGTGCAGCATCACCCGCTAAAGAGAAAATTCCACCATGAGTGTCGATCGCATCTAGCAATCCCATATTAAAACCAATTGCTAAAAGTGCCCATATAACTGCACCCATCAGTAAAGCGGGAACGGTTTTGTCAAGCTTAAGCGGATGCTCAAATACGATTGCTAAATATCCAAGTATGAACGTGAGAACTACTGCTGCTACCATTTGTATGTGAATGTTTTGCCTTTAAAAACTGCACAAATTGCGCAGCGGCGGTAAATATAAATATTTACATGTAATTCTTACGTTTCCTAGTAACTATACCTATAATCTGTTTTTACATGGTTCAGGTTTTTATACTCTTCCGTATTGTAAAAATCATTCTCTTTGTTAACTATATAATTGAATGATTGCCAGTTTCTGAAGATATCATTATAATAACTTTTACCGTAAAAACCCAACTTACTTGAAGTCTTAGCTTCGATTTTATCCATGTTTTTATACAAAAGTAGTTGCCTGTTTTTACATAATCTAGAAAGGTACTTTGTGTCGATGTTTTCTTTTTGAATAGTAGCGGCGAAAGATACAATTATTGCTTTATGATCAATTAATGAATAGGTTAAGACAATAATGCAAAAAGTGGCCAAAAATTTATTCATGAAATATTGGACTGTCCATTTATTCGAAATCTTTAAGTAAGCATAAAACAATAAAGCCAAACAAGCAGAAAGATAAATTATCACACTCATCCTTTTGGCGGTCAGCCCAAAGTCCAATATATACATTGCGTTTTTACTAGCAACTATTCCTACATAAATACTATTTAGAGCTAACCATATGCTCGATAATTTGATAAGCAAATGTTTTTTAGGATGAAAATTCAAATTTTTCCTAAAGAACGCAATTACTAAAGCTACACTCAAGGCTATTGTAAATGTTACAATGTTAGTTCCTGAATGGACCATTTTACTTAGATCAGCTGCTGAATATTCCAAACTACTAGAAAAGAAAACCACTCCTTCAAAAGTGATTGTTAAGAAGAGAAGAATGTTTAAAGAGTACAGAATTATTTTCGAGACCTTTAGTTCATGGGTCAAGCCCAAAATGGGGAAATTTGGAGAATTTCGTTTTAATTCTTCTCTGATTATTCTCTTAGAATATCCACCGAAATCAAGTAAAGTAACTTTCGAAGGAGTGATGAAAAATACTCCGACGAATAAAAAGAAAAGAATCCAAGTCACTATTCTTATAGGATCAAAGAAATTCTCGACCAATGAAAGTTTATTCGCTGAATGCATTAGGAAATTATGTAAAATGGAATTGGTAGCTGCATATAAAGTGGCAAAAATGATAATTATACTCCCTGGTAAGATGATGTAAGGGAAGATATTGGAAATTTTAGTAACTCCTAATTGTTTAGGAGGAGTGGTAAGTATTTTGACTAGGGTATTCAAAGGGTTAGATACCTGGATGATGCATGCTTGTAGAAAACTAATGAAAATATTGTGGGCACGCGAATTATAAATCGATCCGACGAAACTCATAAATGAAATAAAATACACAAAATATGACCAAGAACTATTGATGTAAAAAATATTTAAAGACGATAGAATCAGGGCAAATGCACTCCATAAATACACCTTATCATTGATGCTTTTTTGATGGATAAAAAAACTAGAGATGATAAGGAGAGCGGTGAAAAGAAAGATATTGATTCCTTCTCCTATATTGATCCTTCCTGAACTGTAGAATAAGAAGTCGAAGGCAAAAAAGCTGAATACAGCAAATTTTAGTTTGATCCATTTTGCTGATTTAATCCCAAAAAGTAATGTTTGTAGAAGGGATTTTGTAAGAAGTGCTGCTTGTTTCATAAAGTACTTTGTATTTCAAAGTGAAAAAATATTATTCTGTCTTCGAGTTTAATTGTTCTATTATAAATCTTGAAAAACGCCGTGATATAGGAGAGTTAGCTGATATTTAGGGGACTAAATTGAACTTTCTCAACAAAGATAATGGTGAATTTCAATGATACTTTTTACATAGGACTTAATTCTCGCAATTGTTTTTTCTTAAAATATATTAGGTAGAAGATGAATTGTTTTTGATAAATGATTCCAAAACCAGTAAATGTTCTTCAAATGCTTTTTTACCTTGATGTGTCGCTTTATAGGAAGTTCTAGGTTTTTTACCAATGAACTCTTTTTTGTATTCAATATATTTTTCCTTTTCAAGATTACTAATGTGACTTGCCAAATTTCCATCCGTAAGATTGAGAAGGGATTTTAATTCTTTGAATTCCACCCAGTCGTTGACGACCAGAATAGACATGATGCCTAAGCGGATTCTATTATCAAAAACTTTATTCAATTTATGAATTAAATTATCCATTTGCTTTTTGCTGATTCACATAGATCTTTGCCCCGTAAATTATATGAAATATTCCAAATCCTATTGCCCACATCTCTATTCCATACTTATTCATCCCCAAAGTTATAATACCTAGAATAATCTCTACTATTCCTAATGAATTTACATCTTGTAAGGTGTATTTTGAGCCGTTAATTAAGGCTAAACCATAGAAAATAAGCATACTTCCAGCAACTAAAGTTGGCATTCCATGCCCTATAAGGATAAGACAAAATACCCCTCCAGTAGCTAATGGAATTGCTATATTTAATAGCATTAATCGAAATGTCCTAGACCATAATGTTACATTGTTCTTTTTCGTTTTTCTTGCTGTGAAAAACAAACCTACACTTATTGCTAAAAGAAGAGTGATACCAGCAATTGCATAAAGTGTTCGCGCAGTAGTCACGTCATCACCTCCCATACCGTCTAAAAAACTAAAATATATATCTTCATAATGAAATGGAAGTGATCCCGATATTACGAAGACTAATCCTGCGGCAAGAAGAGCAATAATTCCTATCGCAATTCCAGTAATACCATTCAAGGAAACAAATCGGGTCGATTTTTCCATCATTGAACGGATGTGTGTTAGTTCTTGAAGTTGATCAGAGTATTGGCTCATTCCCATTTTCTTTGTATTTTAAAAAGCACTTTGTATTTCAAAGTTAATACATAAATGTTTAAATTTTAGATTTTATTGTGTGGAAATAAAAAAAATATTTTTTGATACAATTATGTATAGATAAAACTAGATTTAAAAAAGTACTAATTAAAGGCCCAGCCTCCATACGCAAGATCGGGGTAAATTCATAGACAAGATTAATTTTCTATTTATAACAAATCAACTAAATGTTTCATCTCGAACTCACCTTACATTTCCTCTAGATATTGATTGTACAAAAAAAAGAGCCCATTGGTTTACAATGGACTCTTCGTTTTCAGAGGGGAAACTATTTTATTTAATAGGAACGAATATTTCTTTAAACATTTATTCTTGATCAGATAAAAATTGTTCGGAAATATGTACTTGATTTTTATACTAAATCTATTGAGCAACTGCTTCTAAAACTGGAGCTGCTGGAAAATCAACAGGAATCTGAGTAACACCATGTAAGAAATTCATTACTGTTTTATCTCCTATTAATACAAGAATATCAACAATGTTTTCTTTGGTGAATCCTTCAGCATAAAGTGCTTCTATTTTATCTAAGCTAGGCTTTCCTCTATTAATTACAACAGATTCCACAAAATTAGTTAGGGCACTTACTCTATTGTCAAATGTTACATAACCTTCTCTTATTTCAATAATTTGATCATCAGAAAAACCATTCATTTTACCAATTGCTGTATGTGCTGCCAAGCAATATTCGCAACCGTTAACTTGACTTACTACCAAGTTTACTACTTCTTTTTCTTTCGCCTTTAAGCTTGTTTTCCTATTCTGTAGAGAAAGGAAATCACCAAGAGCAGTATCACTGTAGGCAAGTGTAGCATAAAGATTGGGTACAAAACCAAGGCCTTTTTCTAAATTATCAAAAATTTGTTGATTGTTTTCTGAAACTTCTGATCTTGTTGGTACTGTAAACGTTGTCATATTTTTTAATTTTAATTGTTATTTGTTTGAATCTTGAATTAATGATTATATCACAGATTCTTTGTTCTATATTTATTTACGACGCAAATATCAGATCATTTATAGGTGATTTTGCTTACAATAAATCCCGAAGTATTATCAATTTTTCCTTTTTTCTATATTTATTAAATTCTAGTCAATCATATGATGTGGATTTTAAGGATTACATTTATCATTGGGGGAGACAATGAATAATGCAAAAAACAGATCAGCTCATACGATTAATAAACACTCTTAGTAAAGGGGAAAAGCGAAATTTTAAAATACTTGCTTCTAAAATTGGTCGATCTGATAAAAATTATGTGATTCTTTATGACTGGATTGAAAAGAACAAAAGTTTAGACGAAGAAAGATTTCTAAAGAAATTTCCTCAGATTAAGAAAAGTCAACTTGCGAATCTCAAAAATAGTCTGTTCAAACAAATTCTACGATCAATACGAGAAATTAGTAAAGATAGTTATGAAGAAATAAAGACAAGAGAATATTTCGATTATGCTAAAATCTTATATTCTAAAGGTGACTTTGTTTCTGCCTTACAGTACTTGGAAAGAGCGAAAAAATTAGGTGATAAAATAAAGAAATCCACTTTAATTTATTTAGCGACGGATTTTGAAAAACAAATCGAATCTCAACATATAACTGGCAGCATGAATAAGAAGGCAATTCAACTTGCTGAATATTCTTCAAATCTGTTAGAGGAGATTAATCTAACCAATAAATTATCTAATCTGTCCCTATTGCTGTATGGTCGATATCTTAAGAAAGGGTTTACCAACAATCAATATGAAGAGGATAGATTATCAGAGTTTTTTTATGACCACTTACCTTCCTTTTCCTATTCAACTTTAGGATTTGAACATAAACTTCACTTATATCAGAGTTTTGTTTGGTATCATTACATGCTCAGTAACTATGCCGAAAATTTTAAATATGCTTTAAAGTGGTATAACTTGTTTGATCAATACCCAGAGATGAAAGATATAGAAACTGCTTACTATCTGAAATCCTTACACAATGTTCTTTCTGCTCTTTTTGTAGCTAATAAGGAAAAGAAATTTTTATACTATTATAGAAAGCTACAGGATATAGAGAATGATCAAGATATTCAATGGACAGTCAATGAGATAAACATGCTGACGCTGTTCAATTTCATACATTCTATAAATAAGATCTTTTTGCTAATTGAATATCAAGAAATGGACGATGAGCTATTTCATTATGAAGAAATTATAGAAAAGAATCCTTACAACTGGGATAAAAGCCGGCTTGTCGTTTTTTATTATAAAATAGCTTGTGTCCATTTTGGTAGAGCAAATTATGATAAAACATTATACTGGCTGAATTATATTACAAATGAAAATTTCCATGACACCAAAGAAGATATTCAGTGTTATGCTCGAATTCTAAGTTTAATTACCCACTATGAACTAGGAAACGACTTGTTGGTAAGTAATCAAATAGTATCGGTCTATCGATTCTTGTTAAAGATGAAACAACTTGGTAAAGTTCAAAGAGCTGTTTTCAATTTTCTTCGTAGATCTTCGAAATACGATCGTCGATATATGGAAAGTGAATTCAGTAAACTAAAAAGTCAATTATTAATTGTGACTGAAAATGTATTTGAAAGGAGAGCTTTTCTTTATTTAGATCTCATTTCTTGGCTTGACAGTAAAATCAACAAAACAACGATGATAGATGCGATTCGTAAGAATAGATCTTAACTTTTTACTGTCTTTCTAAATTCAGAGGGAGTCTCTTGTATCATTTTCTTAAACAATCTGTTGAAAGGAGGAACTTCTTCAAATCCTATCTCATAGGCTATCTCCTTAATTGTATAATCAGTATAAATTAATAAGCGTTTCGCTTCTAAAATAATACGATCATGAATGATTTTAAGAGGTGACTTATTGCTCAACTTTGAAAATAGATTACTTAATGTTTTAGGAGATTTATTCAATTCACCCGCGTAATCTTGAACTTGATGCCATTCCTTGTATCTTTTTTCAACTAATAAATTGAACTGCCTTACAATGTCCAAATCTTCACCTACAATGGATAATACATCATTTTGCACTTTATATAATCTCGTAATTTTGATAATTAATCTCTTTAATAACATACGAAGCATATCCTCTTGTAGATTATCTCTTTCTTCATATTCATCTTGGAAAACATTATATAAAAGATCTATTTTCTTTTTTTCCTTTTCATCTAGCTTTATAACTAAATGCTCACTGTCCCCATAAAAAATAAGACCAGCACAAGAAACTTCAGCGTCATGGTCAATAATGCAGTAAAAACTTCGATTAAATTGCCAAGCAATGATGTCTTCAGCTTTGCTAAATGAAAAATTCTCATTTACAGTAAATGTGGATACACAGTCTTTTTCAAATATAAAATCACTACCGTCTACATTAATCGTTTGGTCATTACCCGTATTCCAAGCAATAGTTATGAGTTCTTCTTTATTATCTTTTTGATATTGATTTCCAAAATTTGCATCATTAGCTACTAGACGAAAAATACTTCCTGTGTTTTTATTAAATATCTCCATAGACTTCTTTATCATTATAAAACAATTTTACGTATAAATGTTTATCCATAATAAAACTTGGCTTACTTCAAAACTTATGAGAATAACTTATATAGTAGAACTGTAATCTCTCGTTCTAATTATATAATATTTATTATTTTAGTAAAAACTATAAATAGCTAATGCAAATATTGGAGACTTTAGGTTTGAAAAATATACCAAAACATGATAAAATTTATAATTTCATCACTTTTGGTCTAGTGGTATTTGTTGTCATATATTCTATTGTTATTTATTATCAATTACCTGATAGAATACCTACGCATTTTGATTTATCTGGAGAAATTGATGGCTATGGAAGTAGGTCTACTTTTCTGGTTTTAGGATGTATTACCGTATTTTTGGCTATTAGCTTTCTTGTATTAAGCACGAAACCCCAACTATTTAATTACCCTTTGAAATTAACTGATGAGAATAAAGAAAAACAGTACGAACTAGCTGTATCAATGTTGAGACAAATCAATACACTTGTAACCTTATTTATGGTGTATATAATTGTGAGTACAAGCTTGGTCGCCATTGGTTTAATTAATCTTCTAGGAATAGAAATTTGGTTGATGTTCCTATTGCTTGCAGGCTTGGCTTATATAATAGGTAATCATATTTTTCAAAGTAATAAGTACGCTTAATATTTTTGGGCTTTAAGCCCAAAATAAAAAAATAAGAGTCTTTCAATTTTCAAATTATTCAAAAGTTTAGTCACTTTTACTTCGATGTTTCAGAAACGTTATACAAAGCAGGAAGTTGTTTTTCATGAGCTTTATTAAAGGTATTATAGAAAAAGATAGAGATAACTTTAGGAAGCTATATGAATTGTATTCCGACAAGGTCTACAATACAGCTATTAGTTATGCCCAAAATGTAAGTGATGCTGAAGAAATTACCCAAGATGTTTTTACCAATATCTATAGAAATGCAAGTAAATTCAGAGGAGATTCAGCCTTGGGTACTTGGATTTACAGAATTACAGTTAATACATCTTTAAACTATGTAAAAAAGAAAAATAGGCTTTCTTTCAAGAAAACTGTTGAACATGATAAAGGTTATCCAGACTTTGAACATCCTGGAATTGTGTTAGAGAATAAAGAAAATGCTGCTCTATTATTTAAAGTAATTGATACACTTCCTGCTTCTCAAAAAACCGCTTTCATATTAAGTTACATTGAAGACTTACCGAGAAAAGAAGTAGCAGATGTTATGGAGATTTCGTTAAAAGCAGTAGAATCATTATTACAAAGAGGAAAGAAAAATCTTAGAGAAAAATTAGAAAAACATTACCCGCAAAGAAGGAAATAGAAATTTAGCTTGTCTAATAAGTATATGGAAAGAAAAATACTCGAAAATGAATAAAGAAAAATGGAAAGATGAAGTTTTGAAAAGTTTCGAAGGAATGGAAAGAGCGAAGCCATCCAATGATTTGTTTGATAAAATATCTAGTGAATTAGAAAATGATCAATCAACTACTATATCTCATAAAAATGTATTGGCCATAGCTATTTGTATTCTTTTACTTATTGTTTTAAATATTTTTGCAATCAGTCAATATCGAAGTACTTTGAATCCTACTAATTCTGAAACAGCGGATGAAGTAAATGTTCAATATGCTCTTATTTCAGACTTTAATTTATATGAATAATGAAGGTATCTAAAATTTATAAGTTTGCTACTTGGGCTTTGTTATTACTGAATATTGCCTTATTAGGGTTTTTCTTTTTGGCACCACCGGATATGAATCGTGGAAATGGTCCATCAAAAGGAATGGGCAAGGATATGTTAAATCTAGGTGATGAGCAAAAAGATTTATTTCAAGCATCAGCTAATAAGCATCAACGATTAATGGAGTCCTTAAGTAAAGATCAAGCTGATTTACTAAATGCTTATTTCGATAACTTAATAACTTTTACTAATCATTCACAGAAGGATTCCTTACTTTCAAATTTTACAAATGTTGAAGCGCAAAAACTGGAATTAACATATGAACATTTCGAAGAGGTCAAAGAAATATTAACTGATGATCAGTTTGAAAATTTTGAAAAATTTATTTCTGAGTTGCTTACTAGAACCGTCTTAAAGCGCAATAGAAGACCCAAAAAGCCTAAAAAATAACTTCGCTTTTCTGCATATACTATCTTCTTTGAGCTCATAGTTTTATTTTTTCTGAAAGGAATTGCATAGCTTCTAAAGCTTATGTGAAATTATTTTCGAGCTTTCAAATTATAGGAACCAAATCTTGTAGTTTGATTTCGATCTAATATAAAAAAATCAATCTTTATCGAAGGATTTTAATAAATGCATAGTCTAAATAATAAATTACACTAAAATTTAAATAAAATGAGAAGATATTCATATGCCTTAGGCCTTGTATTAGCAATTACATTTTTATCAATTTCTTGTAACAAGAAAACGTCTGAACGATCAAGTGAGTCACCACAAGCTACAGAAAGACAGGAGCGTCCTGAAAGAGGTGGACAAGGAAATAGAAAGCCTCCCCAATTTAGCGAATTGCTAAGTCAAATGGATGCTAACAAAGATGGTAAATTGGACATTACAGAAGTAAAAGGAAGATTAAAAGAACAATTTTCTTCGATAGATTCAAATAAAGATGGATTTATAACGGCAGAAGAATTTAAATCGAAGGCACCTAGAAGACCGAAGAACTAAGTTTTTATTGTGTTAGTAATGGTAGAAGGATTTACTTGTGAGTGGACACAGTAAGTCCTTTTTTTTATGATTTTCACTTAATAATTCCTGTAATATGGATGCTAATATTCTTATTAGTTTTTATAACATGCTTAACAACCAAATTCATTATTTAGGAATTTTAGCACTCAGGATATTGCCAAAAATTGCAACTACCTTTTATCCAATTTACAATAGTCCAATTACACGTGCTTAACTCTAAATAATGGGTTTTAGTTTTGATTATAGGTTTTAACAAGACCTCCACCATTCTTTAAAAGTTTCCTTTTTTTTAATAATTTGCGTGTTTAGAAAATTTCTTTGCCTAGAAATCATGAATCAAATCAAGCCATATCTAATTGTAATGGGAGTTTCCGGTTGTGGGAAAACAACTTTAGCAAAACGATTAGCCGAACATTTTGAAATTCCATTTTTGGAGGGGGATGATTTTCATCCAATTGGGAATATCAATAAGATGAAAGAAGGAATTCCACTAACTGACACAGATAGAGCACCCTGGTTGGACAAGATCCATGAAAAAATGAAAACGCATGCGTCATGTGTCGTTTCTTGTTCTGCTTTAAAAAAGATGTACAGAGACCGTTTAACAGAAAGTCTAAATTCTTGTGTGTTTATTCACCTTCATGGCTCATTTGATTTGATTTATAATAGAATAAATTCGAGGAAAGAGCATTACATGCCAAGTTCATTATTACAAAGTCAGTTTGATGCACTAGAAATTCCTGAGAATGCTATACATGTTGATGTTTCACTGAGTAAAAGTGAAATTTTCAATGCTACAATTTTAAAACTAAAACAAATGGAAAAGAGTACTATTGGCTTATTGGGTCTAGGAGTAATGGGTAAGAGTTTGGCTAGAAACATAGCTGGTAATTCGTATACTACTTCAGTCTATAATATTCCTTTTGAGGGCGAAGAAAAGGTGGTAGAGAATTTTGTTGATTCCTTTCAAGAACTTCCATTTTATGGAGCTAAAGATTTAGCAGATTTTGTAGACTCCTTGGCAACACCTCGAATGATATTGCTTATGATAAAAGCTGGGCAACCTGTTGATGAGATGATTGACCAACTCATTCCATTTTTGTCAGAAAATGACATGATTATTGATGCGGGAAATTCATTCTATAAGGATACACAAAGACGAGAAGAGAAAATGCAAAATCTTGGTTTTCACTTTGTAGGAATGGGTGTTTCTGGAGGAGAAGAAGGAGCCTTGAAAGGACCATCGATTATGCCTGCAGGTACGGCGTACGCCAAAAATCATTTACTGCCTATTCTACAAGATATTTCGGCAAAAGTTGAAGGTGAGCCTTGTACAAATTGGGTAGGACCTGACGGTGCTGGACATTTTGTAAAGATGATTCATAATGGAATTGAGTATGCAGATATGCAATTGATAAGTGAATTGTATGAGATATGTCGAAAAGTATTTAGACTTCCTAATTCACAAATTGCGAATCTTTTTGAATCTTTTGAAGAGATACATCGCGGATATTTATTGGAAATAAGCATTGATATTCTACGTAAAAAGGAGGATGATGAATATGTCTTAAACACTATTCTTGATGTTGCTGGACATAAAGGAACTGGGATGTGGACAAGTAGAGAAGCATTAGAACTAGGAATTGCAGTTCCCACAATTACTGCTGCAATGAATCAACGGATAATAAGTTCATACAAATCTCTTCGAAATGCTTTGGGCGCAAGCCCAAGAGTTTCCATAACCTTAACTGATGATTGGATTCAAACATTAGAACACGGATTTATTTTTTCTAGAATCCAAGCACACATTGAAGGTTTTCATCTTATCCATGCAGCTTCTAAGAAAAATAATTGGAATATAAATATGTCTTCTCTTTCCGCTTTGTGGAGAGGAGGATGTATAATCCGCTCGTCTATGTTACCTCTTTTTATGAAGTGTTTTGACAGTAATGAAGGAATAGAGCATTTGTATCAATCTGAAATTATCATGAATCTCATGAAATTCAATTCTGATCATGTCATTTCTATAAATACTTTGGCTCAACAGCATGGCATTTCAGCGCCTTGTTTTGCAGCAAGTATTCAGTATTTTCTTGCATTGACAACAAGAGAATTGCCGATTAATATGATACAAGCACAACGGGATTATTTTGGTGCACATACCTATCGAACAATTTCTGAACCAGATGTTCCTAAACATACAAACTGGAAATAATGGAGATCTCACTTTTGTTGGCCTTTGGACTTGGAATAATAGTTCTTTTGGTTTTTATTTTAGGTTTGAAAATAAATGCTTTTGTTTCTCTACTAATCTCTTCTATAACTGTAGGAATAGCAGCGGGGATGGACTCCTCCACTATAATTAAAACCATAACGGATGGAATGGGAGGAACGTTAGGTTACATTGCGATTGTAATAGGCTTAGGTTCTATATTCGGTGAAATATTACGCGAAAGCGGTTCTACTGAAAAGCTATCATCTGCATTGTTGAACACTTTTGGCGTAAAAAAATCACCTATTGCGCTGAGTATAACAGGATTCATCATTGCTATACCAGTTTTTTTTGATGTTGCTTTTATCATTTTAATGCCGGTTTTATATGGGCTGCAAAAAAAGACAAAAAAGTCTTTATTGTTTTTTGCAATACCATTACTTGCTAGTTTAGCCATTACTCATGCTTTTATACCACCTACTCCTGGACCCATTGCTGTTGCGGAATTGATAAAAGCAGATTTAGGATGGGTGATTTTGTTTGGATTTATTGTAGGTGTTCCAGTAACAATTATATCAGGGATTATATTTGGTCGGTTTATTTCGAATAAGATTTTTGTCCCGATTCCTGAGCATATGGACGAAATCGAAAGTAAGGATTCTGAAATCAAAGAGGGTGGGGGATCAGCGGATAATAAAAAACCACCAGAACTATGGTTGATACTGGGATTAATCGCCATACCAATATGTTTAATTGTATTAAATACAGTTGCAAAGGCTACTTTTCAAAATAAAGAGACGATAGTCTATGAGTTCATTACATTCATAGGGAACCCTATAGTAGCCTTAATTATTTCAGTGCTTTTTGCATGGTTATTCTTAGGTGTTTTAAAAGGTTTTAGTTTGCAGAAATTGCAAGATATAAGTGTAAAAGCACTTGGACCAGCTGGAATAATAATTTTGATTACTGGAGCAGGAGGCGTATTTAAACAAATGCTAGTAAATACCGGAGCAGGAGAAATGCTGGCTAATGAATTTGCAAAGCTTTCTATAACACCTTTATTATTAGCATTTTCTTTAGCATTGATTGTTCGTTTATTACAAGGGTCTGCAACAGTTGCTATGATCACAGCCGCTGGAATTATGGCTCCTATTGTTGAGAATATGGGCTTAGGATCAGCACAATTGGCATTAATGGTATTGGCTGTCGCGGCAGGAGCCAGTGGCTTTTCGCATGTTAATGACAGTGGGTTTTGGTTAGTGAATCGTTACTTGGGAATGTCAGAAATAAATACAATAAAAAGTTGGACTGCAATGACGGGAATACTATCAGTAAGTGCAATAATTATCATACTTTTAATTAGTACAGTTGTAGCTTAATATGGATTATATAAGTGAAAAAGAATTTAAGGATGTAGA
>CAYOIL010000101.1:9741-13028 GCA_964403985.1 uncultured Saprospiraceae bacterium | reverse complement strand
TCATATCCTGTTGTTCCATTAATTTGTCCTGCAAAAAATAAGTTCTTTACTAATTTTGTTTCAAGAGACAGTTGCAGTTGAACTGGAGGAAAATAATCATATTCAATAGCATAACCAGGTCTGAACATTTTTGCATTTTCGAAACCACGAATTTTTCTCATGGCTTTATATTGAACATCTTCAGGAAGAGAAGAAGAGAAACCATTTACATAGATTTCGCACGTATTCCATCCTTCTGGTTCTACAAACAATTGATGTTGGTCTTTGTCCGAAAATCGATTTATTTTATCTTCAATTGATGGACAATATCTTGGTCCTTGACCTTGGATTCGTCCATTAAACATAGGTGATTTATGAAAACCTGTTCTTAAAACATCATGAACTTCCTTACTCGTATATGTAATGTGACAAGGAACTTGTGTCTTCGGTTTCGGAGTATCTGTGTAACTAAATCCTGTAATTTCGTCATCACCTGGCTGCTCTTCCATTGCACTCCAATCTAAGGATCTACCATCCACTCTTGGAGGAGTTCCTGTCTTCATTCGACCTGCCTCAAAACCTAATTCTTTAAGTTGTTCGGTTATCCCAGTACTAGCTCTTTCTCCTGCCCGGCCACCACCAAATTTCTTCTCTCCTATATGAATCAAACCATTCAAAAAAGTCCCATTAGTAAGAACGACTGATTTTCCTGGAATTTCTAAACCAATTCCAGTTCGCACACCTTTAACCATTCCGTCTTTTACAACGATACCTGTTACCATTTCTTGCCAGAAATCAATATTGGGGTTTTGTTCCAACATTTCTCTCCATTTTCCTGCAAATAACATTCTGTCACTTTGTGAACGAGGACTCCACATTGCAGGGCCTTTTGACTTATTGAGCATACGGAATTGAATCATTGTATGATCTGTTACAATTCCAGAATATCCTCCTAATGCGTCAATTTCTCTTACAATTTGCCCTTTTGCAACTCCACCCATAGCAGGATTACAGCTCATTTGAGCAATTGTATTCATATTCATGGTCGCAAGCATAACTTTCGAACCCATGTTTGCCGCTGCTACTGCAGCTTCGCAGCCCGCATGTCCGGCGCCAACAACTATTACATCATATTCTGGAAACATAGCGCAAAATTAGTAAAATATTCTCTTTTTGAAATTTTCTTTGGGCCCCCGAGCCCATTTATCTTTTTACAACGTATTCTAATTCAATGAAATAGTAGGAATCATTGTTATACTATTATTGAAGAGTAAAGGCTCATACGTATAATCCATAAATCTTGATAGAGGCAAACTATCAATAAGACTTATCAATTCCATTTCAGTATCCGTTTTGAATATCGCCCACAATCTACTTCTTTCCATATTCAAACTGTAACTCATAAGCTTTCCTTCAACAAAATACTCGTTTATCAAATTTCTCTGTTTAGGAACAAGATTCATGAACTCCATATCATCAGGATATAGAATATCAAATTCGACCATATATAGTTTCTCCTCATTCATTGTCAAATGCAACAAAATTATAGATAAAACGGTTCTCTAAAGTTTGCGTTGTTGGGGCACGAAATCTTAATTCTACTTCCAAATTATAAGTTGGCTGCGAAAGCAATTCTTTTACATCACTCAGAGAACCAAAGAGTTGTAAGGGTCCAGAGTGATTGATATTAATTATTTCTTGAAAAAATATTTCTCTCTTTGGAAATTCACCCGTAGGGTCAACTAAGTTGACTGCAACACGCTCAATATTACTATAATCTAAGTCTTCAAATTTTCCTCTGAATTCGGCAGTACTTGAATTAACTTTAGATAAATCTTCTAGGTTGTATCCGTTTTGTTGAGCTGCAGCTTCCAGTGTACTTGTAAGGTTTTCAATTACGAAAATATGAGTTAAAATATTATTCAGCCCAGCTACAATGTTGAAATCAGTTTCATTAGTTATACTAAATACTTCCTGAGATTTGTCCCTACAAGAGCTAGTTAAAAATAGAACTATTAATATTCCAATGTATAATCTCATACTTTTAATAATTATTTAAAATGAAACGAATGAAATTTATATTTATGCATGAATAAGTTGAAAAATTCATGAAAATATTGGAAAATTTTCATTTGCTAAGTATCTTACGACAAAATTACCAAAAATGGGAGAACAACGAGTATCTAAATTAACGGATAAGAAACAAATGGAAAAGTTTGTAGCGGCTTTGTTAAACGACGTACAAGCTTTAGAGTATATGTTGGAAAACGACATGTTTGATAATGGTATTACCAGAATAGGTGCGGAACAAGAAATGGTGTTGGTTGATAAGAAAGATTTCAGGGCAGCTCCTATGGCGATGGAAGCTTTGGAATTGTTGAAAGATTGTGATTGGTGTGAAACAGAGATAGCTAAATTTAATCTTGAAACCAATTTGGACCCTAGAGTTCTCGAAGGTTCTTGTTTTTCGGACTTAGAAAAAGAGAATAGAGAAAAGCTTGTAGAAATCGAAAAGAGAATTCAACCTCTTGGACTTAACATTGTCCTTACCGGTATCTTACCCACGTTTGTAAAGTCTGATTTGGACATTGAGAATTTAACTCCCAAAAAGAGATACAAAGCATTGGTTGAAGCGATTAACGAGCAGTTAAATGGTCGTCAATACGAGTTAAAAATAAAGGGGATTGATGAATTACGAATAAAGCATGATTCTCCATTAATAGAAGCTTGTAATACAAGTTTTCAAGTGCATTTACAGATAGAGCCTGATGATTTTGTAAAAATGTATAATATAGCACAAGCAATTACGGGTCCAGTACTTGCTATTGCTGCAAATTCTCCTTTGGTTTTCGGGAAAAAATTATGGCATGAATCTAGGATTGCTATGTTTCAACAATCCATAGATACGCGTTCTTCACACAATCATATAAGAGATAAGTCAGCGAGAGTTAGTTTTGGAAATGATTGGTTAAGAGATTCTATAATGGAAATCTACAGAGAAGACATTTCTCGTTTTCGAGTATTGCTTAGTGCAGATATTGATGAGGATTCTATAGGCTTATTGAAAAAAGGTAAAATTCCAAAGTTACGTGCACTTCAAGTTCATAATAGTACTGTTTATCGTTGGAATCGTCCATGTTATGGGGTGAGTGATAATGGGAAACCACATTTACGAATTGAGAATAGGGTTTTTGGAGCAGGACCTACAATTAAGGACGAATTAGCAAATGCGGTATTTTGGATAGGACTAATGTTAGGGATGGCTGAAAAGTATGATGACATTACGACTAAATTATCCTTTGAGGATG
>CAYOIL010000101.1:6345-9731 GCA_964403985.1 uncultured Saprospiraceae bacterium | reverse complement strand
ATGTTCACGATAATTTTGAAAAGGCCGCTAGATTTGGTATTGACACTACGTTTAACTGGATAGATGACAAGAAAGTATCGGCTACAGAATTGATATTAAATGAATTGATACCGTTAGCGAGAAAGGGACTTGCGTCCAAAGGGGTTGATCAGTCAGATGTTGATCAATACTTGGGGATAATTGAAGCGAGAGCAAAATTGCATATGAATGGTGCAAGATGGATTCTACGTACATTTATGAAATTGAAAGGAAAGGCGAGTCAGGATGAGGTATTATCAACAATCACTCATTGTATGATTGAAAATCAAAAAACATCAAAGCCTCTTCATGAATGGGAAATGCCTGAAATATCAGATTTAAAAACATATAATCCTCGTAAATTAAAAGTATCAGGATTTATGGAAACTGATTTATTTACAGTTCGAAAAGAGGATTTAATAGAGTTGGTGGCTGAGATGATGGATTGGAAAAGGATAAGATATACACCTGTAGAAAACAAAGACGGTTCTTTGGGTGGCTTGGTATCTTCTCGAATTATTTTAAAGCACTTTATACGTACCAAAGACAGCAAGCTGAAAAAATATAGGACGGTAGAAGAAATTATGATAAAAAACCCTATAACTATAGAGCCAACGGCAACAATTATGGATGCAATGAAGATAATGAGGGAGAATAAAATTGGATGTTTGCCAGTGATGAGCGGAGATGAATTAGTCGGAATTATAACAGAGCAAGATTTCTTAAATATAACAACTAGTTTGCTAGAAAGGGAGTAGAATGTCAGTAAATAAGAGTGATGTATTAATTATAGGGAGTGGAATTGCAGGATTGAGTTGTGCTATAAAGATTGCAAGTAAGAGGCCTGATTTTTCTGTTACAGTTGTAAGTAAGAACAATTTGAATCATACGAATACTAATTGGGCCCAAGGAGGTATAGCAACTGTATGGAATTTTGAAGATGATAGTTTTGATTTACACATTGAAGATACTTTGGATGCAGGAGATGGATTGTGCGATGTTGATGTAGTGAAAATGGTAATAGAAGAAGGACATGAAAGGGTAAAGGAGATTATTGACTGGGGCACTGAGTTTAGTAAGAATGAATTAGGTGAATATGACTTAGGAAAAGAAGGGGGTCATTCTAGGAATCGAATATTACATTACAAAGATATTACAGGAGCGGAGATTCAGCGGGCATTAATTGCGAAGCTAGAGAGTCTTGATAATGTTAAAATATTTGAGAATTATTTTGCGATTGATTTATTAACAGAGCATCATTTAGGTAAGAATATAACTAGGCTTACGCCCAAAATTACTTGTTTTGGGGCTTATGTTATGGATAAGGAAAACAAAGATATAGAGACATTTTTGGCTAAAAATACTGTTTTAGCAACAGGAGGAGCAGGTCAAATTTATCGAAACACTACAAATCCTACAAATGCTACAGGAGATGGAATTGCAATGTTTTATCGGGCAAAAGGCCATATTTCCAATATGGAATTTATTCAGTTTCATCCTACTGCTTTGTATAATCCAAGTGGAGAAAAACCAGACTTTTTGGTGTCAGAAGCTGTTCGAGGCTTTGGTGGAGTCTTGAAAACAAGTGATGGAAAAACTTTTATGGAGCGCTACGACAAAAGACTGTCTCTTGCTCCTAGAGATATTGTAGCACGTGCGATTGATAATGAGATGAAAATTCGAGGGGATGAATTTGTGCTATTAGATTGTACCCATCTTGAAAAAGAGGCATTTTACGAGCATTTTCCGAATATTTATAAAAAGTGTATCAGTTTAGGAATTGATCCTATGAAAGATATGATACCAGTAGTACCTGCATGCCATTACACCTGTGGCGGGATTTTAGTAGATGAAGATGGAAAGAGTAGCATAGAAAGATTATATGCAGCAGGAGAATGTACATGTACAGGCTTACATGGAGCAAATCGATTAGCATCTAATTCATTATTGGAGGGATTGGTATATGGGCATAGAATAGCTGAAAGATTGACTAATCATACGATGAGGTATGAGATTCAAGATAGAATTCCGGGGTGGAAGGCACTAGGAACTACAGAACCTAAGGAATTGGTCTTAATTACACAATCGATAAAAGAGTTAAAAGATATCATGTCGTATTATGTAGGTATAGTGAGGAGTAATGTAAGATTGAAGCGAGCATTGGATAGATTATATTTGATTTATACAGAGACAGAGATGTTGTATTCGGAGAACAAGTTATCTCCTCAGTTATGTGAGTTAAGAAATTTAATTACGATAGGTTATTTAGTAACCAAGGCTGCAGGTATGCGTAAAGAAAGTAGAGGTTTACATTTCACAACAGACTATCCTACAAAAGCAAGTTATATAGAAAGTAGTTTTATGTGATGGGGAAGTAGATTTATGATTAATTGAAGAGAAACTATTGATTTTTAGATAGATAGTTAATAGTGATTTTCGTAAAAATTAACTTTGAGTCAAATTAAAACTGTCATTTTAGCGATTAAAAATTGATAGGATATAGCAGTTCAACGACAACTTATGATAGAAATTTTAAAACTATTTGCCCAAGGATAGTAATTTATTAATTTTGACTACCTTCTATCAAGGCATATTCACTTGCTCATTTTCTAATTGATCTTTTGATTTTGAATGTAGAAGATTACATTACTTAATTTTTTGGGTTAAACCCAAAATAAATTTATTAAAATGAATAAAATTTTACTATTACTATTTTGTGTTTTTACAGTAAGTTCTGTTGCTTCAGCACAGTTGTTCGAAGCAAATTTCGATGATGGAACGCTTAATGGAATGACAACCATCGACAATGATGGACAACCTATTAACGGAAACGTTACGGGTATTGATGGTGCATTTTCAGTGATTTCAATTACTAATGACGGTTTTGATACACCTTTTGCTGCATCTGCAAGTTGGTTTGCTAACGGAGCATTAACGGCTGATGATTATTTAATAACACCAGGCTTACAATTAGATTCTCCAGACTACTTTTTCAAATTTGAAGCTAGAGCTGTTTCTGCAGGTTATCCTGATGGATATGAAGTTCTTGTATCAACTACAGACTCTCTTGTAGGAAGCTTTAATGATGTATTGTTTTCAATAAACGCTGAAAGTGCAGATCAATGGGAAGAAAGATTTTTCTCATTAGCAGATTATGATGGTCAAAAAGTTTTTGTTGCTATTAGAAATAATAGTACAGACGAATTTATTTTGGCAATAGACAACGTTGAAGTTGTTGAAATTTCTGGTAGAGAAATTACTGCTTTAGGATTTACTAACAACAGATGGAATTTATCTGGAGGTGATGTAAATATGTTTTTAAGAAACTCAGGTGCTGAAACTATCGAGTCAATGACTGTTGACTACAC
>CAYOIL010000101.1:0-6335 GCA_964403985.1 uncultured Saprospiraceae bacterium | reverse complement strand
GTTAATGGAACTGCATTTACAGAAGAAATTACTGGTTTAAGTATTGAGCCTTTTACAGACCAAACAGTGGTACTTCCTGTAGATTTAGCAGGAGTTGCTGAGTTTGAAATAGATTACATGATTACAACGATTAATGGCGAGGCAGATATTCTTGATGATAATTCAGCAACTGTAACTTTGAATTCTCAAGCTGCTTTAACTGACGTTAGATCAGTTGTAGAAGAAGGAACAGGAACTTGGTGTGGATGGTGTCCAAGAGGGCATGTATTTATGGAAGCTATGGCAGAAGATTATCCTGAAGATTTTATTGGTATTGCAGCACATGATAACGACCCTATGGTTGTAGCTGAACATGATAATGGTTTAGGTTTTACTGGGTTCCCTACTGCGATAATGAATAGAGCAATAGATATGGATCCTTCACAAATTGAAGCTTTTTTACCTGAAGGTAATTCAAGAGTTGTTCCTTTAACTGTTGGTGCAGAATTAGATTACAATGAAGATACAAGAGAAGGTGTAATTACTGCAAGTGCAATATCTGCTGTAAATGCTTCAAATATTAATTTAAGATTCAGTGTAATAATCACAGAAGATGAGGTTGTTCGTACTACTTCTAATTACGCTCAGGCTAATTATTATGCTGGTGGTGCTGCTGGAGCTATGGGTGGTTATGAAAGTTTGAGCGATCCTGTGCCTGCTGCAGATATGGTTTACAATGATGTAAGTAGAGCAATTTTGGGAGGATTCAATGGTATGGCTTCTTCTATTCCTAGTTCATTAGTGGAAGGAGAAATGTATACAATGACTTTCTCTTATACAGTACCTGCAGACTATAACCCAATGCATATGCAAGCGGTTGTTTTAGTTATTGATGAAGATGGTTCTATCTTGAATGCTGACGAAACAATTTTCCAAATGCCGGTTAGCACACAAGATATTTCTGATATTCAATCTGTAACATTATTCCCGAACCCAGCTACTAACATGGTAAATGTTGAATTGGCTTTAGAGGCAACTACGGATATTAATATTAGTTTAATTGATTTTACTGGAAAAGTAGTTTACAATAACTCTTTCGAAAATGTAAATTCAAATACAACAATTCCTGTAAGTATAGAAAATGTTATTTCAGGTGTTTATTTAGTTAAAATAGACTCACAAGAAGGAAGTACTGTAAAAAGATTAGTTGTTTCTAACTAATTTTTTTGAATAAAATAATTTGTTTTGAGGCTGTCTCCTATGGAGATGGCCTCTTTAGTTTATAGCGACTAATGTAAATAGTAAATGCAAATTGTAGTCTAGCATTTTGAATAATTCAACATAGGGATTATAGATAAAAATGTAAAATGAAGAAATGTTTTATAGAATTTCATAATTTCCCATTTTGAAATTAAGCTTAAAATTTTAATTAAAATTTCTAAAATCTATGTGCGGAATAGGAGTCAATGCTTCGAAATCATCTATCCTTGATACTGCTTCCATGAAACCATTCATGGATTGCATCAAGCATAGAGGCCCGGATTCCCAAAACATACTCCAAATCAACGACCATTTCCTTATTGCCAATAATCGCCTTGCTATTATTGACAATAAAGAAAGATCTAATCAACCCCTTTCTTTTAAACACCTCACAATAACTTTCAATGGTGCAATCTATAACTACATTGAATTAAGAGAAGATCTCATTAAATTAGGGCACGAGTTCTTAACAGAATGCGACACCGAAGTTATCCTTCACGCCTATGAAGAATATGGTCCTGAATGTGTCCACAAATTTAACGGAATGTGGGCCTTTGCAATTCACAATGCTAAAGCAAACACCTTATTCGCCTGTAGAGACCGTTTCTCTATAAAGCCTCTTTATTATTATCACGATAAAGCTTCCTTTTATATCGCATCTGAAATCAAACAATTTAAAGCGATCAAAGAAATCAAACTTTCCTTTAATAAAAAAAGAATTGTTCAGTATCTGAATAATGGTGGATTTAAAAATTTCGATTATAAAACATTCTATAATGAAGTCTTTCAACTGGAAGGTGGAACTTATATGATTCTCAACTTAAATACGTTTACAAAAGAATTGTATAAATATTACGAATTTAATGATTCATCTGAAAAAGATATTTCTCTAAATGAGGACCTAAAATCATTAATTCAAAATTCAATTGATTTAAGACTTCGTTCAGACGACGACCCAGGAGTTACTTTATCAGGGGGAATAGATAGTTCTATCATTACCATAGAAACATTAAAAAGAAAGCCCCAAACATCTTCTTATTCTTTTCTAGAACTTAGAGACGAATCTATGAATGAAGAAGAATTTATAAAAAGTTTAATTCTTAAATTTCCGCATAAAAATAATCAAGTTTTATTACCAGAAAATCTTGAAAAATTAATTGATGAATGTATATATTTTCAAGACGAACCGCCTGCTTCATTAAGTGTAGTCGCGCAGTATATTTTGTATAAACTAGCTAATTATAATAAGGAAAAAGTTATTCTTAGTGGACAAGGAGCAGATGAAATATTTGGTGGATACCCTCGCTTTTTTGCCTTTATTCCTAGATTTACCTTATTGTATTATTTTCGAAATGCATGGGCATTATTTAAATCATTAATTAAGAAAAAAGGACCTGTAGGAGAATCAATTTTCACGTATGATTCAAAAAAGAAAAACAGCTTTCGAACAAGTAGTGATTATTCTAAATACCTTATTACTAAACACGGATTGAGAGATCTTTTGCATTATGAAGACAGAAACAGCATGGCCAATAGTATTGAATCAAGATTGCCTTATATGGATTTTCGATTAGTTGAGGGAATGATTAATTCGAAAAATTCATTTAAATTTCAATTAGCTAAATTAAAAGGCGCATTATATAATTCTTTTAAAACCGATTTGCCAAAATTAATATTTAATAGAATTAATAAAATTGCATTTGATACACCAGAAAAAGAACTTTTAAAAGAGAACTTTTTTAATCCAAAAGAAGAGTTGGAAAAGCTAAAAGCTTCTTTTCCTGACTTACCTTGGAATTCAAAATTTAAATCAGAATCTTTAAATGAATTTACTGCTTGGCAACTTTACTTTCTAAATAAATTTATTGATTCTCACGCTTAAATATTTCTAAGTATTTTTTTAAGATTAATTCTTTACTAAAAGTATTTTGTACTTGCGATGAAATATTTTGTGTATTATAATTACTATAATTTTCTATAAATTCTTGATAACTGTTTTCTGAATCTATTATCATTCCATTATCTGGATTTACCATATCTCTAGACCCTGATACATTTTTAACAAGAACGGGCAAGCCATGAGACAATGCTTCTAAAATCGTTAAGCCGAATGTTTCAATATGGCTAAAAGAAATATAGAAATCATATAAATGATATATTTTTTGTAATTCCGTAAAGACAACTTTACCCTTACATTTTATTGAATCGGTTTGTTGCGCTTTAATTGATTTTTCTACAGTACCATAAATGTCTATACTTATATTATTAAGTTTACAATATTCTATTAAACCAAAGTTATTTTTTACTTTTTCATGTGATGTTACAGTAATAGCTTTTAATGGCTTTTTTACTTTTTCCTTTGGGTGTAAACCCCAATAAATATAATGTGGAATTAGCTTGCAATTAATTAAATAATCAATTTTAATGCTTTCTTTAAGCGCTTGAGAAGGAACAATAATTGAAGCTGCTTTATTAAAAATAGCAGTTAATTTTTCAATTCGCCAACGAGGAATTTTTCTTTCAATAAAATCGGAGTGATGAAGTGAAATTAGATGAGGGATATTTAATTGAATTGATAGAGCATATCCTACAAATGAACCAATATAATCATGTGAATGAACAAGATTAAAAGTAGTGTTTGCTATTTCTTTTTTACAAACACTCAGACATTTTTTAACCCATGCATTTTGGGTGCTTTGATTAATCTTAGGTAGTTGAAATCCAAGATATCTATGAACAGTCAAGTTTTTATTTATTTTATGGCTGCTGATATTTTGTTTTATGGTTTTGTAGTTGTAATCGAAGTGTAGTACAATTATTTCTATTCCTGCTTCAGACAAGTCCAGTGCCAAGCGTTTTATAAAGCTGCCTGCATAAGGGTTATTTTCAGAAGGGAACCAACTTGGTATGTATAGAAGACGCATTTTTGTACATTTGGAACTCGCAATATATAAAATGAGACGCAAAGGAATCACATATTATCTGAATACTGTTTCACTTAAGTTAGCAAATCGTAAATTTAATCGTTTGAGGAAAGCCTCATCTTTTAAAAAAGTCATCGCTAAGAATAAGGAAGAACTGGTGCAGAAATATAACCTTAGTCCTCTTAATTTCCCCGAATTTAATTTATTTTATAAAACATATTTTTATTTTAAAAGTACGTCTGTTTTTGATGATTCCTATACATTTGAAAATGGATTTCCAGTATCTCTTAAGGGCATATATAAGGTTCCATTAATTCCATTATATTATGGTCTTGTCCATATAAATACAGCATTTGGTAAAGAGATATTTGATCTTCAAAAATTAAAAGATATTGCTGACTATACGATTAAGAATGCTAGAAAAACTAAAAGTGCTTTTCTAATCGAACATTCATTTGACTATAAGATTTTTGATTTAAAAGCTCCGTGGATTTCCGGAATTACTCAAGCCATCGCTTGCTCTTTTTTTGTGAGACTTTATGTGCTAACTAAGGATGTAGAATATCTTGAAGCTGCCAAAAAATTCTTTCATCCATGTACTACATCTCATCAAGAAAATGGATGCCTTGTTGTTACAAAATCTGGTCTTGAATGGGTGGAGGAATATTATACTCAACCTTCTGCCTTTGTTTTATCTGGGCATATATTTGCTATAATTGCTGCTGCTGAATTATTCCAAGTTTTACATGATAAGAGCTATAAATTTTATACTGAAAACTGGCTGAGATCTCTTGTTTCGGAACTTAGTACATATCAATTTAAGGAGTATATTGTTCATAATAAATATCAGTGGAAGTTGAGTAATATTGAGTATCAAGGATTATATGTTGGGCAGTTCAAGCACCTTTATGAATTAACAGGGAATGATGTGTTTTTAGAATTTTATAATTTTTACAATAAAAAAATAAATTGGAAAAGTTTCTTTTCCTTTTATGGAATAAATTGAGATGGCAAAAAGAAAACAAATAGAAAAGGCATTACCTGATCAAAGGTATCTGTATACATTAGAGAGGTTAATAAAGTCAGACGCTATCTTTATCTTAGTAGAAGGGGATAATAGATATGCGGTGTCTGAATTTGAGGATAAGAAATTAGTATCATTCTGGCCTTATGAAGAAATTGCAGAGCGACATGCGGTTGAAAGCTGGGAGGGCTTTAAGCCCAAAAAGTTAACGATTGAAGCAATGGAAATAATACTAGATGTAATGGAAGATAATTCATGGATAATGGATATCTTTCCTTTAAATTCTAAAACAGGATCTTTGGTAACTGTAGAAGAATTTATAGAAGATTTAAATAAACTATATAAGTCAAAAGGATGAATACAATAAAAGGGCCGGCTATATTTTTAGCACAATTTATGGGAGATGAATCTCCTTTTAATTCATTGGAGAGTATATGCAAATGGGCAGCTGATTTAGGCTATAAAGGGATTCAAATTCCGACTTGGGAATCAAGGTTAATTGATTTGGATTTAGCTGCGGAAAGCCAAACATATTGCGATGAATTAGCAGGAAAAGTAGGAGAGTATGGCTTAGAAATTACTGAACTGTCCACCCATTTACAAGGTCAGCTCATTGCGGTACATCCTGCTTTTGATAGTGGGTTTGATGTTTTTGCACCTAAAGAATTTCATAATAATCCAAAGGCAAGACAAAAATGGGCTGTCCAACAATTAAAAAATGCAGGTTTAGCAAGTAAGCATCTTGGATTGAAAGCTCATGCTACTTTTAGTGGAGCATTTATATGGCCGTTTTTTTATGCATGGCCTCAGCGTCCTCCCGGATTAGTTGACGAAGCATTTAAGGAATTAGCGAATAGGTGGTTGCCAATATTAAATCATTTCGATTCTTGTGGTGTCGACCTTGCATATGAAATTCATCCTGGTGAAGATTTGCACGATGGTGCTTCTTTTGAAAGATTTTTAGAAGCGGTTGATAATCATACGAGATGTAATATTTTATATGATCCATCTCATTTCGTTTTGCAACAACTCGATTATATTCAATTTATAGACTTTTATCATGAAAGAATTAAAGCGTTTCATGTGAAAGATGCAGAGTTTAATCCTACAGGTAAAAGTGGTGTTTATGGAGGCTATCAGGACTGGAA